>CAZSPM010000154.1:0-5787 GCA_964608785.1 uncultured Eubacteriales bacterium | reverse complement strand
ATCCCTCTATGCCCGCTCAGCCTTCAAACGGTTTTTTTCACCCACTGCCCTTCGCCTATCGACTGAAAAAATTGAAGAGGGAATGGCGTTAAAAATCTGAACTATACCGGAGACATTCTTCTGCACCGTAGAGTTGTTTTTGAACTTCATCACATCACTTTGTAACAAAGCCATTGAGTGAAATTGACTTGATTTTGTATATCTGCTATAAAAAAATGCAGGGCCTATAGCTCAGCGGTAGAGCCACCGGCTCATAACCGGCAGGTCCCAGGTTCGAATCCTGGTAGGCCCATCTCTTCATGAGGAAAAGATGTGGATATCGACTTTGAAAAACTGATTCAACTGCAGAAACTTGATACCGAAATCGGGAACATCTCTCTTCTCCTCGAAAAAATCCCCTCCCAAATAGAAGAAATCAACAAAAAAATAGAGGAAAGCTCTCAAATTGTCGCTCATGCCAAAGAGAAAATGATCCAGAACCAGAAAAAAAGAAGGGAACTAGAAGCAGAAGTTAAGGATACCAAAGAACCTATGGTCAAATATAAACGGCAGCTCAATGAAGTCAAAACCAATAGAGAATACAGTTCCTTGTTAAAAGAAATCGATGAGGCTCAAGAAAAAATTAATCAACTAGAAGAAGAAATTATCAGTGAAATGCTCTCTGCAGATGAAATCGAGGAAGAGATCAAATTGTCCAATCAGAAATACAACGAATCGGAAGATAAGTTCTCAAAGGAAAAAGAAGTTCTGAATCAGAGGAAGAAAGTGCTAGAAGAAGAAAAAGAAAAGCTGGCCCAGGAGAAAAATGAACTCACACCAAATATCCCCTCAGCCCAGGTCAATCTCTACCTTAAGATCTTTAATAAAAAAAGCAGAATTGCCCTCTCCCCAGTGAAGGACGATTTCTGTTCTATGTGTCATATGCGCATCAGACCACAAGTGTTGAATGAACTGAAAGAAAAAAAAGAAATTTATCTCTGTGAAAATTGCGGCAGGATATTGTACTGGCCAAAATAAGCCTAATTCTAGGCTATGTTTTCACAATCCCTAGCCTTCCTGGTAAAATGCATCTATAAGGTCTTTATACTTCTTTTCCACAATATTCCTTTTGACTTTCAATGTAGGAGTGACCTCGTTCTTTCCAATATCAAATTCTCTGTCCAAAAGGGCAATTTTCTTAACTTTCTCATAAGAGGCAAGGTTAGGAGTGCTTCTCTCAACTTCGCTCAGCATAAAATTTAAGACTTCCTCCTTCCTAGTCAAATCACTAATACTTTCATAGTCTATACCGCTGGATTTGGCATATTCTTTCAATTTTTCTAGCTCTGGCACGATGAGAGCCGATATGAACTTTCTCCTGTCTCCAATCACCATGACATTAGAAATGTAAGGATTGGTCTTCAAAAGGTTTTCGATAGGTTGCGGAGCAACATTCTTTCCACCAGCCGTAACAATGAGATCCTTTTTCCTGTCTGTAATGACGAGAAAGCCATCCTCATCTAAATAGCCAATATCTCCTGTGTGAAACCATCCTCCCTCCATGACCTCTTTGGTTTCCTCTTCCATTTTATAATACCCCTTCATCACATGCGGTCCCATTGTTAATATCTCACCATCCTCATCAATCTTAACCTGCACTCCAGGAATGGGCTTTCCCACAGCTCCAAGTTTTGTGTCT
Organism: uncultured Eubacteriales bacterium; assembly: GCA_964608785.1. Classification (GTDB taxonomy): domain Bacteria; phylum Acidobacteriota; class Aminicenantia; order Aminicenantales; family Aminicenantaceae. Next base: position 4,109 of record CAZSPM010000154.1, on the reverse strand, counting down.
TCAAACGTACCGAGTGAGATAACCGGAGATGTTTCAGTTAATCCATATCCTTCCAGAACAACAATCCCCATAGCATAGAAAAATTCTGCAATGTCTTTGGATAGAGGGGCAGAACCGGAGACAAAAAACCTGATCCTCCCGCCAACTCTTTCGTAAATCTTTGAAAAAACCAGCTTATGAGCTAAATTCCTTTTAAATTTAAGCCAACCGGATATGGATTGCTTCGCAAGTTTTTTCTGTGCGTATTTCCGTCCCACTTTTAAAGCCCAGAAGAAAATCTTTCTTTTCAATGGGGGGCTTGACTGAACATTATCCATTACTCCCGAATAGAATCTTTCAAAGACCCTTGGCACAAGGACCATCATGTGGGGTCTCACCTCGCCCAAGTTTTCAATCAAGGTATCCATAGACTCAACATAAGCTATGGTAGTCCCTCTATAGAGGAACACAAAATCCACCATTCTCTCCATTACATGAGACAAGGGAGCCCAAGATAGGGCTGTGTCTTTATCCGAAAAAGGAAGAAGAGGTGCGCAAGTCGTAATATTGCTCACGAAATTACTGTGAGTCAGCATAACTCCTTTTGGCACTCCTGTTGTCCCAGAGGTGTAGACAATGGAAGCTAGGTCGTCAGGTTTGACTTTTAAGGCTGTTTCTTCAAAAAGCTCTGGATTTTCCTGAGCCACTTTTTTGCCTCTTTCTATGACATCGGCAAAGGTTAGAAGATCCTCGGGTGCATCAGATAAAAAAGTAATGTAATGGGTAACCTTTGTCAGCTCCGATTTTACGGCTTCAACCTTTTGCCATTGTTCTTGGTCAGAGCAGACAACCATTTTGGCATCAGAATTATCTACGATGTATTTGATTTGCTCGGAGATTAAAGTTGGATAAATAGGAACAGTGATTCCGCCCAAGCACAAGTTTGCTAAATCAGTTATAAGCCACTCTGGCCTGTTCTCAGAGAGGATGATAAGCTTATCCCCTGCTTCAAGCCCCAATTCCTTCAATCCAAGAGAGAAATACTTCACCCTGTTCGTAAACTCTTCAGTAGAGATGGGAACATACTGCCCTTCTTCCTTGTAAAGGATCAAATCATCTTTCAGATAGGATTTGACAGTATTGAGAAAAAGCTGGCTTATTGTCTCTACCATTGCGCCCTCCTTAATATGAGTGGCTCAATTTTAAATAAGATAGGATTCTACTGTCAAGTCAGAAAAGGAATAAGGCCGCTTTTTTTGCCCACAGGAGAGATTGCGCAGCCTGTTGCGAGCGCAGCGTGGCAATCTTCTTCATTCCTCACAATGACAATAAAGAGGGCTTGATGAATCAAGCCCCTGCATCCAAATTAATCCCCTCCTGCTGCATATTGGTTTAATGTAAAAAAGGAACCTGTCCCTTTGAAAAAAGGGAACTGTCCCCGTTTTTTACTTTTTTTAGCTTTCTCTGACTTTAGCGATGGAAACGACTCTATCGCCTTTTGCCAGGTTAATAATCCTTACTCCTTGGGTCGCTCTCCCTATTGACCTGAGTTGTTCTGTCTTTATCCGAATAACCTTACCAACCTCTGTGATCAGAAGCATTTCTTCTTCAGAAATTCCCACCATCCCTACAGCCTTACCGATTTTAGGGCTAATCCTGAGATTAAGAACGCCCTTTCCTCCTCTTCGACGCAATGGATAAAGGTTAATATCTGTCTTTTTTCCGCAGCCTTTCTCGCTTGCAGTAAATACATATTGATCATCTTTCCCTGCCACAATCATTCCGATAATCTCATCTTTACGACCCAGGGAGATAGCCTTCACACCGGCCGCTTGCCGTCCCATGGGCCTCACATCAGACTCTTTAAACTTGATTGCTTTTCCTAACTTTGTGCCGATCAAAATATCCTGTTTTCCATTCGTTAATCTGGCCATCAATAATTCAGCTTTGCGGCTCAAGCCGATAGCGATAATGCCTCCTCTGCGTATGTTTTTAAAATCACTCAATCTTGACTTTTTTATCTTCCCATTTGAGGCCAGCATGACAACATAGAGATCTTTAGAAAAATCCATCACAGAAACGACAGAATGGACTTTTTCCTCTGGGGCGAGCTCAATAAGATTCCGGATAGATTTCCCTTTACCTGAAACTCCCACATCAGGTATCTCATGAGCTTTCAGCCAGTATAGGCGTCCTTTACTGGTGAAAAAGAGAAGGTAGCTGTGCGTAGAGCAGATGTAGAGGTTTTGTACAACATCCTCAACCTTCATGCTGATCCCTCTTTTTCCCTTCCCTCCACGGCTCTGGAAATGGTAGTAGCTCAGGGAAGTCCTCTTGACATAGTCGGATGATGTGTAGGTGACTGCGACATCTTCTTCTTTTATCAAATCTTCTGGCCTTAATTCTGATATGGTCTCCTTTTTTATCTCTGTCCTCCTCTCATCCTGATACTCTTCTTTTACTTTCTTTAGTTCGTCCACGATGATATCCAGAATGAGCTTTTCACTGCCTAAGATTTTCTTCAATCTTATGATTATTCTCTTCAGCTCTTTGTACTCTTTCTGGATTTTCTCTCTCTCCAATCGAGTCAATCTCTGGAGCTGTAAATCCAGAATGGCCTGAGCTTGAATCTTGGTCAGGTGAAAATTGGTGATAAGCCCTTTCCTAGCCTGTTCTACTGTTCGAGAAGAACGGATAAGGCTTATGATCTCGTCCAAATGATCCAGGGCAATATTCAATCCTTCGAGGATGTGAGCCCTTAATTCTGCCTTTTTTAATTCAAAACGTGTGCGGCGGCGAACAACATCCTGGCGATGAGAGATGAAGTAGCGTATCACGTCAATAAGGTTGAGTACCTTTGGTTGTTTCTCGACGATTGCCAGCATGATAATACCGTAAGATGACTGAAGGGCTGTATGTTTGTAGAGGTTGTTCAAGATAATCTCAGGATACTCTGCCTTTCTTATTTCGATGACGATCCTCATGCCTTCTCTGTCTGATTCATCTCTTATATCGGCAATACCTTCAAGTTTTTTGCTATTCACAAGGTTGGCAATATTTTCCAGGAGCCGAGCCTTATTGACCTGATAAGGAATTTCGGTGATGACAATCCGGTCTCGCTCGTTCTTCCTCCCCTTCTCGATCATGGCTCTCGCTCTTAATAAAATGATGCCCCTGCCTGTCTTGTAGGCATCTTTTATTCCTTCTAAGCCAAAAATATATCCTCCAGTTGGAAAGTCTGGCCCTGGGATATGCTGTGTGATTTCTTCTAAAGTTGCGTTGGGATTTTGAATAAGATGAATGGTACCGTCTATGACCTCCCCGAGATTATGGGGGGGAATGTTTGTAGCCATACCTACGGCTATGCCTGACCCTCCATTGATCAAAAGGTTGGGTATTTTTGCAGGAAAAACTTCAGGCATCTTCAGGCTTCCATCATAGTTTGGGACGAAATTGACTGTATCTTTCTCGATATCTGCCGTAAGGTCTTGAACAATTTTTTTCATCCTGACTTCGGTGTATCTCATGGCAGCAGGAGGGTCCCCATCAACGGAGCCAAAATTGCCCTGGCCGTCTACCAAGGTATAACGCAGACTGAAGTCCTGAGCCATTCGAACAAGGGTATCGTAGACAGCGGCTTCCCCATGAGGATGAAACTTACCTATGACATCTCCTACGATCCGGGCAGATTTTTTATAGGGCCTATTCCAGGTGTTTCCCATATCATACATTGCATAAAGGGTCCGGCGATGAACTGGCTTAAGCCCATCTTTTATATCAGGAATGGCCCGGCCTATGATCACGCTCATCGCATAGTCGAGGTACGACCGCTTCATCTCTTCTTCGAGGCTAACCACAGTAGGCTTAGTACTCATCAATTCTCCTTTCTAAAAAGTAGTGGGGTCGCGTCTCAACATTTGACATTTATTCATTTCTTACCCAGGTTTCAAATATTCCACACATCAATCTAAATCATAGCTCGTTTCTGAACTTCTGAAATAGGAACACAAGTTGAAATGTCAAATGTTGAGACGCGACCCCTTTCATTAGATGTCAAGGTTCTGGGCTTCAAGGGCATTCTTTTCGATGAAATTCCTTCTTGATTCTAACTCCTCCCCCATCAGAGTAGT
>CAZSPM010000153.1:0-5794 GCA_964608785.1 uncultured Eubacteriales bacterium | reverse complement strand
ATTGTATTATATCGCCTGAAGTCTTATATCCCTGACTCACAAGCAGATGTTTCTGGATTTGTGGAAAATATAGCCAAAGAGGTTGAAAATACCGTGAATTTCGTTGAGGACCGAGAGCGAGAGAAGGTCCATTCCATCTGGGTCCGCGTGGGCCTATTAGAGAATGATGAGAAAATACTGCGGCTTTTAAAAGAAAAATTATCCCTTCCTCTCAAAGGGATAGAGTCATGCTTGGATGCTGAGCTGGGTTTACAGGAAAAGAAGGTGTTGTCTCCTCTGATCGGGCAAATATTATGACAATACCGGAACGAACGAGCTTAAATTTGGCTAGCCACCCCTTGCGGAACAGGAGATTTTTTTATTTAATCCTCTCCGTTGTGGGGATTGTTCTCTTTGCTTCGGTTTTTATATCTGGGAAAATCTTTCTTGAGTACCGAACAAAAACTCAGAAAGCAAAGATCTTGATTGAAGAAACAAACCAGTTGATAAGGACCGCCAATGATGATCAGATGAATTATGCCGCTGAAGTCAGTCAGGCAGTCAAGAATCATAAGGATAAAGTGGATCTGATCAACAGCATCATTTTAAAGAAAAGTTTTTCTTGGATAGAGTTTCTCTCTGATCTGGAGAGTGCTCTGCCTGATTCCAGTTATGTTATTTCTCTGGCACCGACACTCACAAAAGATTCAAGGATGCAGCTAAAATTCAAGGTGATTTCTCCAAGTGTGAATGAGCTGGTGAAGCTTATCAATAACCTGAATGCTTTAGGGTTTAGTCAAATAAATCCCATAAGCGAAGATGAAAATAATAGGGGATTACTCATCACAGAGATATCTTTGAGCTATGAAAGAAATATTTGATCTTCTGGACAATAACGAGAAGAAAATACTGGGAATTCTTTGTCTTTTACTCGGAGTCGTTTTAGTGTTCCTTCTAATGGCTTCTCTGCCGCAAAGAGGAAAATATTTTCGCACGGTTTCCTCCCAGACGGCAAAACAAAAGGAGAATAAAGAGGTTAACGCCATGATGGTGGAAAAGAAAGAGGAATGGTTCAGATGGCAGGAAGCTCGTCAGGATATGGAAGATATCGGAAAAAAATATTTCTATGAAGAAAAAAATGGCTTCAACCAGCTAAGGCTTGATCTGGAACAAATCTTGAGCAAATCCCGGATGAGGGTGTTGGGAAGAAAAAGGTATAATTATGTTGAATATGAACAGGAAGGAGTTAAAAAGACCAACATAAGCTTCAATCTCAGCGGATCTTATATGGATCTGAAACAAATAATCGATACTGTGGAAAGATTTCCGAAATTCTTGGTTATAGAGAAAATTGAGTTTTTGGATATCGATCCTGCAAGGGGAGCCCTTGAGTTAAGGGTGACCTTGGCCGGTTATTATGAAATTTAAAAAAATTCTGGCAGTTTCTCTTCTCTTTTCTCTGGGCATTGGTCTATGCCTATGGGCTGAAGAGGGTATACTCCAGAAAAAGAAGCCAAAAGAAATGGAAATAAAAAGCCTTATCAGGAAGGAATTATTATCGAGAGATAGGAAAAAACTCGAGCCTCCACGAAGAAACATATTCTCTCCCCAAAATCCTGGAAAAATTGAAACATTCCAGAATGAAAAGAGAATTGCGGGGAATCCACAGGAGATTGCTCCCATATCTGATGAAGAACACCCGCTTCCTTCTCTAAACATCAGGTATATCGGATACATCCGCTCTGGAGAAAAAATAGTCGGTTTGATCATTTTTGAGGGAAATGCTTGGGCTGTGGAAAAAGGAGAAGTGATAAGCGCAAGAGTAAAAGTCGGGGAGATAACCCAAGAAGAGATAGAAATCATTGGACCAAACTCTGAAAAAAGGAAGTTTTCCTTAGAAGGAGAAAAGGAATGAAAAAGATAGCCATTTTAGCAATCATAGCTTTGTCCTTTTGGAACTGTGCAGTGATCAGTCGAAGCTATAGATTGGGAAATAAGGCTGCCATCAATAAAGATTGGGACAATGCCATCCAGTATTACGAGAGAGCACTGCTTGAAGACCCAAATAATTCTGTCTATCGGCTTGCCCTCCTTCGGACAAGGATTGCAGCCAGTTACACCCATCTCAACGAGGCTCGAAAGCTCGCCTCTCAAGGAAAAAAGGAGGAAGCCTTAGCTGAGTACGAGAGAGCGCTTTCATATAATCCTGGTGACAGGTATATTGCTGAGGAAGCAAAGAGCCTTAAAAGAGAAGAAGAGATTGTAGAAAAGAAACCAAAGGAGATAAAATTAGAGCCGCCCGTGAAACTCAAAGTGAGCGATGAAAAAATTAAATTGAGATTTACCGATGCACCGCTTCGCTCGATTTTCCAAGCCTTAGGGAAGCTTGCCCAGGTCAATATGATCTTTGACGAACAGTTCAGAGATATTCCGTTTTCCATTGACCTTGCTGATATGAATTTTAAGCAGGCTCTCGATTCGCTGTGTTTGGCTTCGAAGAATTTTTTCAGAGTCATAGATGAAAGGACAATAGTCATCGCACCTGACTTGCCGGTCAAACGTCTTCAATACGAACTCAATGCTATCAAGACTTTTTATCTTTCAAATATTAATGCCCAGGACATCCAGGCCGCTCTCACTCAGCTTTTACGTACGCAATATAAGGCTCCCAGTATCTTTGTTGACAAAAATCTCAACTCGGTCACGGTTAAAGATGCGCCTTCGGTCGTTGAATTAGCGGAGAAGATTTTGACGGTTTGGGATAAACCAAAGGGAGAGGTTGTCATTGATTTGGAAATAATGGAAGTATCCCGGGTGAGGTTACAACAGTTGGGCATAGATCTAGAACAACATTTAATCGGGCTAAGATACAGTGAGGCTGAAACTGCGGAGACAACGGGCTGGAGGAACCTTAAGAGTTTGGATTTTTCAAAAATAGAAAATTTTCAGATCACTCTCCCGACAGCTTTTTTACAGTTTTTGGAGCAGGACGGGGACACCAAGATAATCTCGCAACCAAGACTTCGGGGCATTCAGGGAGAAGAAATAACATACTTGGTAGGTGATCGGATTCCTATTCCGCGAACCACTTTCACACCCATTGCAGCAGGAGGAATCAGTCAGCAACCAGTGACTTCATTCTCATACGAGGATATCGGGATCGATGTCAAGATCACACCTCAGATCCATTTTGAAAAAGAAATTACACTAGAACTGGAGATAAAAATAAGGTCTCTTGGTGGAATAGGATATGCCAATATCCCAATCATCACTACGAGGGAAGTGAAGAATATCATCAGGCTGAGAGATGGAGAGACAAACCTCCTGGCTGGTTTGTTAAAGGATGAAGAGAGAAAAACCGTTAGAGGATTACCGGGACTCAAAGATATTCCTATTCTTGGAGGCCTTTTTTCCAGTACCCAACTGAACATCACGCAAACAGATGTTATCCTGACTATCACTCCCTTTATCATCCGTACTATTCCTTTTGGTGAAGAAGATTTGAAACCACTCTGGGTGGGCCTTAAAGGAGTTGCTCCTTCTACAAGAACGGCTGAAGGTCTTCCTGAGGAGGAGCTTTACGAAAGAAGGGCAAGACAGAAAGCTGAGCAGGAATCCATAGCAAGGAAAAGAGAGGAGGCCGGCCAAAACCGTGTATTCCTGAGGCCAAATAATGCTGTGGTTCCTCAGGGCAGACAGTTGCGGATGAGCCTAAACATATCAAGTCAACAGGAAGTAGCAAACATGTCTTTAAACATAAACTTCGATGCTCAGATATTGAGCTTAAAGGATGTCATCCAAGGAGGGATCATCAGAAGGCTCGGAGAAAATCCTCCTTTTTTGAAAAATATCGATAATTCCTCAGGTGTCTGTACCATCGGATTTTCTAGCCCGGAAATAGGGAAGGGGATTAGAGGATCAGGGAGTATAGCCACTCTTGTTTTTGAGCCTAAAAACAGGGGAGAAGGCACAATCTCTGTTTCTGGCATCTCAGCCAATAGCCCTGAGGGCCAAACTATCACTTTTCAAGGCGCTCAATCCCGTGTCGTCATAAGATAGTAAAATAGGGGTCAGGCTTTCATAACCTTACTTTTTCTTTGGGTTCCAGCAGGGTTGAAAAAATGTCATTCCCGCATAAGCGGGAAACCAGATAAATAAGAGACTCTTATCCTGATAGGTCTGGATTCCTGCTTTCACAGGAATGATGAACATGATTCTGGATTTCTGTGGAGCTTGTGCCTGCGGAAGCAGGTACAGGAATGACAGAAAGTTATGAAAGCCTGACCCCATTGGAACGTTGACTTAAGAGAGGGATTTAGCTAAAATCTTTGCCACTGGCGGTGTAGCTCAGGTGGTTAGAGCATGCGGCTCATATCCGCAGTGTCGGGGGTTCAAGTCCCTCCACCGCCATTTTATAGGAATCTAGAAAATAATTAGAATCCATTTTCTTAGAGCATTTTCTCGTCCGAATCTGGGTTTCAAAAGTGCCTTAAGAGGGAAACTAACCGAGTGATTCTCCAGACTTTTAAAAAGACCATCCAGGAATACAGTCTTCTTGAGAAGAAAGACATGATTCTCATCGCCTTTTCAGGAGGGCAGGATTCGACTGGATTGCTTACCCTGCTTCTCGAACTTCGAAAAGAATGGGCTTTTCAGCTTTTTCTGGGACATTTTAACCATAAACTTCGCCGAGGAGCAGATGAAGATGAGAAATTCATCAGGCAATTGGCCCAGAAATATTCCATTCCTCTTTTTGTGGGCCAGAGAGATGTTCGAAAATATGCACGGGAGAAAGGGCTTAACCTCGAGGAAGCCGGAAGGGAGCTCAGGTATGAATTTTTAAAAAAAACGGCACTCGAGATAGGCAGAGCAGTGATTGCCACCGGCCATACCAAAACTGATCAGGCCGAGACTATCCTGATGAGGCTCATGAGGGGAAGTGGACTAAGAGGACTGGGGGGCATCTTTCCAGTCATGGATGAAATAATAATCAGACCTCTCATCCAGATAGAGCGAGAAGAAGTCGAGCTGTATTTAAAAAAGAAGAAAATTCCTTTCCGCATCGATGAAAGCAATTATGACCGCCGCTTTTTACGAAACAGGATAAGATTAGATCTCATTCCTTTTATTCGCAGAAATTTCGAACCTCAAATAGTCTCTCAATTGAGCAGGATTGCCTCGATCATAAGGGACGAGAATGCATTCTTGGAGAAGATGGGAAAAGAGAAAGCGCAACATGCAATTTTAAGGAGAGACGATCAAAACTCGCTCGATTGGAAATTCCTTTCCTCTCTTCCGAAAGCTTTAGCCAGAAGGGTTGTGCAGGAATTTATATCCGATTTAAAAGGAAATTTAAGAGAGATTACCTTCCAAGATGTAGATTCCGTTTTAAGCCTCAGTGAGGGGAAAGAGCGCCCCATAAAAAAGGACCTGGTCTTGTGCAGAGAAAAGGGATTGATATTTTTAAAAAAGAAACCTCCTCCTGAGATAAGATATGAATACTCTTGGAGCGGAAAGAGCCTCTTGGATGTCAGAGAACCAAAACTGAAATTTGAGGGAAAATTGATAAAAGGAGGGAAAGCTCCTCTTCGGTTCGATGATCAAACTACCGCTTTCCTGGATTCAGACAAGCTCCGATTCCCCCTTTTGGTGCGCAGCCGCCAAGAGGGAGATAGATACCAGCCATTGGGAGCTCCAGGTCAGAAAAAGCTAAAGGAAATAATGAGAGCCAAGCGCATTCCGCCCTCAGAAAGAGTTAGAAGGCCGGTCTTTCTATCTGGAGATGAAATCGTGTGGGTTCGCGTGCTCGCATTTC
>CAZSPM010000152.1:0-5796 GCA_964608785.1 uncultured Eubacteriales bacterium | reverse complement strand
CACTCTCTCGGCTCCCCTCTGCCAGCTCTCGCTCTTCCGTCCCTCCCCGCCCCCCCCCTCCACCGCAGCGCCGCCCCGCCCTCGCTCGCCCCCTGCACCCGCCCACCGCACCCCCCCTCACTTATGCCCCTCCCCGCCCTTAACTGCACCGGTTATTCCGCCCCCACTTTCATTCCCACCGGCAGTAAAGCCTATATGCGTGTGGGAATCGATTATTCCTGGAATAACATAATTCCCAGAAGCATCGATGACTATTATTCCCCCTGGAGATTTTATGTTCTGTCCGATCTGTTTTATGACGCCTCCAATGATGAGCACATCTCCGTTGGCAATGGTGCCTTTCGTTACAGTCAAGATTGTGCCGTTCTTTATCAATAAATCCTGTCCAAAAGAGAGGCCTGAGAAAATAACCAAACTGACACATAAAACAAAACAAATCATTTTTCTCTTCATGGCTCTATCTCCTTTGTATTCCTCTATCAGGGATTCTTGTGGCCTTCAGCTCGAAACTTCCTGTTGGGGAAGATATTGTTCCTTCTATGGAATCCTTTTCAGCGGTTCCGCTAAATGCAAGCTCCATCGTCTCACCCATTACTGTCGCCACTATTGTGAACGAGAGGTCCTTGCCGCTTAGGACCCCATCGCTGATTTCCCATTCGCCAAATTCAGAAGAGACATTTCCACTGATAGCGTTTCCTTCCTGTCCAAGCTGTAAGGTCATTTCCGATTCTCCCATGGGTCCTTGGACCGTAGCTTTCCATTTTCCGGCGATATTCAAGGCTGAAGGCTTTTCTCCTTTAGGGAGCTGTTTGATCTCAAAGGACAGGCCATCAACAAATATTCTTTGGACCTTTGTCTTTTCATCAAAGATTTCTCCTGAAGTGAGGACAATATTTGCGACTTTTCCTGGTTCAAGGCTTCCCAAAAAGCTGCTTACTCCTAGAAGTTCAGCAGGGATAATGGTCATGGCTTTGAGCGCTTGATCCTTAGGTAATCCAGCCTTGATCGCTTTTTGAATGTTTTTTGTAATATCCGGTGCTTTATTTACACCGTGAGAAGTGAGGGCGAACTTTACTCCTTGTTTGTGAAGGTTTGCCGCATTAGCAGGATAGATCTCCTCCTCTGCTTTTTTCTTTGATTCCTCTCCCTTAGCGACATAAATACTGGTGAATGGAGGTTTGAAGTTTAGCGAGACCAGTAGAGGAGCTTTTGCCTTCTTAAGGAGCTCAGCTACTCTCCAGGCTTCGTTGGCGCCGGTGATGAATCCGTTGAGTTTGAACTCCTGAGTGAGCCGGAGAGCACGCTTGATGTCTTCTTGGCTGGCGCAGTTGAAAAACACAGGCTTTTTCTGGACGACATAGGGAAGTAGGGCTTCGAGAAAAGAATTATATTCCGGTCTCTTTAGTCCTCTCGAGGTTTTGGTGAATTGAGATTTCCAGGATGAGTAATGTTGGGTATCCAGAAATGATTGCCTGAGAAAGGCCATTGTTCCCATCAGGCTTGAAGGATAACTCCCACGGGCTGTTACAAAATTTACATGAAGAGCGACAAGATTTTGTATGACCATTGGTTCTGTTTTTTCTCCGTTGATATTCAGGAGAACACTCTGACCAGCGTAAATCTCTCTTTCCGGTGCCACTAAAACTGTAGTGATTCCGACTTTGTAATAGCTTTCGGCAGCAGTTTTTTTTGGCTTTAAGAATTTGAAAGCTGTCAAATTAACCTGTTTGGCCCAATCTTTTTTTTGAGGCTGAGCAGCCGCTGTTCCTTGTTGCCGAGGTTCTGGCTTTGGCGCCTCAAAAAAGAGTTTTGTATGGGCATCAATCAAACCCGGGTAGGCGAAAAGCCCATCAGCTTTGATGATCTCTGCATCTTCTGGAATAGCTATCTTTTCATGAGGTCCCAGAGATTCGATAAGGCCATCTCGAACAATGATGACTCCATTCTCGATCAGAGGGCTCGTTACAGGAATAATTTTGCAATTGATTATGGCATATGTGGGGCCAACTCGTGCTGGAAGCGTGAGTGTAACAAGAATAATGGTTGCAAACATAAAGATGAATAAAAGACGATTTTTGTTTTTCATGTTCCTCCTTTCTTGCAAGACTTATTTATATCAATCATCCCCATTATTAAAGGCAGTGTATTTTAACAAAAAAGAATTTGATGGTCTATAAAAATATGGGATAATGGGATAGGTTCTAGTAACTTCAGATACATATTTTGATTATTGTTTAAGATAAGGTCAGGTCTAAATTTTAATCCTTTAGATATTGGATAGATGAGAAAAGGAATTCAGAAAATATTTTCTGAGGTTTACGAGACCTATGAGCTCACAAATCACGTATTAACTTTTGGTTTCGACATTCTATGGCGTAGGAAAGCAGCTAAGGAAGCTGCTAAAGCAGGGGGATATCATTGGTTAGATGTCTGTAGCGGAACAGGAGAGATGGCCCGGAATCTTTCGCGCTTATCAGACGGAAAAGTCAAGATCATCTCTGCTGATTTCTGCTATCCGATGTTAGCCAAAGCCTCGGAAAAAAAACACATTCCAAACGTATCTTTTACTCTTGCAGAGTCAAGTACCCTGCCTTTTTCTGATGAAACCATTGACCTTATTACTATCTCTTTTGCTACTAGAAATGTTAGCACACGTGAAGAGATTTTGAGGGATCATCTCGGGGAGTTTCATCGGGTTTTAAAGCCAGGAGGGTATTTTGTAAACCTAGAAACGAGCCAGCCTTCTTCAAAAATAATTCGAATGCTCTTTCATCTGTATATAAAACTGACTGTAAAGCCGCTGGGTTCTCTCCTTTCTGGATACAAACCGGCTTACAGTTACCTCGCTTTCACCATCCCTCGTTTTTATTCCCCTAAAGAGTTTTCCTCTCTTCTTTATCAGGCAGGGTTTGCCCAGGTCACCCATAAACCCTTATTCTTTGGTATTTCTGCTATTCATACGGCCATAAAATAATTCTGATGCATTAAGAATTTTTGATAATGAATGCAGAAATTAAATCCAGCATCATTTCAAAATGTTGAGGATTCGAATAAGTATGGTCGGCCCCTTCTATTATTTCCAGTCTGCAATTCTCGATTAAGTTTGCTGCCTTTTTACTCTGTTCGACTGCAACTGTTTCATCCTTATCTCCATGAACAATTAAAGTGGGGAATTTTATTCTATCCACAAATCCGTACACACTCACGCCTCGGGCATCTTCATAAAAACTGTAGTTTAGTTTGAGTTTTCTTTCATCAACACTTGTAAAATAAATGAATCCATTTTTTCTCCAGGATTCCATTTCATTTTTGTCTTGGAGCATAAAGAGTTCTTGATAATCTGATACAGGAGATTTGAGCGCCAAAACATAAAGGTCATCTCTTTTTAAAGCGGCTAATGTTGAAGCCATTCCCCCAAAACTGGAGCCACAGAGGCCAATTTTTTTATATCCTGATTTTTCCAGAAATCTAATAGCCTTCAAGACGTTATCCACGGCTTCTGTCATTGTTATCTCTTCAAATTTACCCTGGCTTTCTCCATGTCCAAAAAAATCAAACCTGAAAATGGATATTCCATTTTCGTTAAGTATCTTTTCCAATCTGATATAAGTCGTGCCGTCTTTACTTGTAGAAAAGCCGTGGCATAAGACCAGGATTGGTTTTTCTTTGTCAGATGTTGGGTTTGATAATATCCCACATAACTTAATCCCGCTGCTGTTGTTAAAAAATATTTTTTCTTTCATCTTTTATCTATGTTGGGTTTGATTTTATTTAGCTGCCGATCCCTTTGGCTTATATCATAGGAAAAAATCAGGGTCAAATTAAACGAAGAATGGGGTCAGGCTTTCATAACTTTCATAACTTTTCTCTTTAAATGGATCTAGGCCTTGCCGTTGAGTAAAGAAATTTTTCTGCCATGAATTATACAGCATTCTCTTGGATAAGGCATGCCCCCAATACTTATGAAAGTTATGAAAGTTATGAAAGCCTGACCCCAATGTTGTGGAGATTGTTCTTATCTTGTATGATATAGAACAAAAAAAAGGAAGGAATTGTGTACAAAATAGCAGTGAGGATATTGGAAGCTACGATTGGAATTGAATCGAACAGAGAGGAACTACTCCCCTGCCTTCCTCCAAAGCTTGAAGTCAAATCTCTCCTTACAGATTTTAATGAAGTCAGGGTCATTCCCTACTCAGCAAACCTTGATGGGTACATTTTTATTGAAGAATCTGAAGATAAACCTGTTTTCGAATTATCCGAAAAAGGGGCTCGTTTTAAAGGCCCTTTTCTCACACTCGAGAAGGAAGCATCGGATCTAAGGTTCAGTCTGTGGGGGAATCAGGGATTTCTTTACAGATATGTTCTTTATCTGCTTGAAAAAAAGCACAGGGTCTATAACTTCCATGCCTGTGCTCTCTACCAGGAAAAACGAAATTTCTTATATGTTGTTATTGGAGGGGCCGGAAGCGGCAAAACCGTGTTTCTCCTCAGCGGTTTAGCTAGAGGGCTAAGACTTTTTTCCACCGAAACGGTTCACTTCCAGAGAAAAAGGGATGATATTTCTTGGTTCGCCGGTTCCCTGGTAGACAACATAAGGTTTGGCACCCTGAAGTATCATTTCCCCCAATTCTTACCAGACGTTGAGGTTCCAAAAGCTGGAGAAGAGTGGGATAAAAAAATTGCCCTGGATTTATCCTCCTACAGAACCGACTTTAATGAATTAGCCAATCCCAGTGGCATAATTATCCTTTTCCCCCGGATTGAGGAAGGGTGGAAAGGTTTTTTAATGACACTTATCGAGGATAAGAAAAAAGCTGTTAAAGCTCTTTTTGACAATATTTCCCAGAAATTGGAAGAGACACTGATTCTCTACGATAATTTCCCAATTTTGGGGCTTGATGAGAGAGAGCTGGCTTTCGCGCGCCTAAGGGAAATTGACCACTTGATCCAGAATAAAACACTTATTAAGATGGCTTCTATTCTTTCAAATCCTTATGAATGCTGGGGAGATCTTTTAGAAAAAACTGACTAAGGAGAAATAAAATGAGTAAGGCCTGGGATCGCACTATTAAGATGCCCTCTGAGGGACGGACAGCAAAACCAAGAGATACAGGCATAACTATGGTTATTGATAAAGGAATAGGACTTCGTTCGCTTGAAGATTTGATTCAGGTTGCTGGTGCATATGTGGATATAATCAAATTAACTTTTGGAACCTCTGCTTTCTATGACGAGGAATTGCTTAAGAAGAAGTGTGAACTAATCACATCTTCTGGAATGGATGTCATGCCAGGAGGAACTTTCCTTGAGGTTGCAGTCTGGCAGGAAGTCTTGGGCGATTATCTAAAAAGAGCCGGAGAATTGGGCTTTTCAGCCATCGAAATCTCTGACGGGACGATAGAGATAGATCTGGAAACAAGGCAGGATATCATAAAGAGATCTCTGGATAAGGGCTTTAAAGTCATTACTGAAGTGGGGAAAAAAGATCCAAAAGAAATATTGCCCATTTCGCTCGTTCACCAAATTGTTGGTAAAGACATGGAAAATGGCGCTTTCAAAGTCATTATTGAGGCCAGGGAGGCAGGAAAAGGCGTGGGTATCTTTGATCAGGAAGGAAAAATCAGGATCGATGAAGTGGATAACATCATCGGGGGAGTCGAAGACTTAGACTGCTTAATTTGGGAAGCTCCTCTAAAGAATCAGCAACAGGCACTTATCCTCAGGCTTGGGATCAATGTTAACTTGGGTAATATCCCTCCGGATGAAGTTTTAGCGTTGGAAGCTCTGAGACAG
>CAZSPM010000151.1:0-5815 GCA_964608785.1 uncultured Eubacteriales bacterium | reverse complement strand
AAAAAGCGATAATTATTTTTTAAGCATTAAAAACGAGAAGGGGGAGGTTTACAAAAAAATCATATCTGTCATATCATTTCATGTAGAAAAGCCCCTTGAGTTTGAAAGATCCGAGGACTCCTCATCAGAGCACAATTATATATTTGTGATAGCTCAGCAATACTTAAATAAAGGTGAAGTCGATAAATCGATAGAATACTTTAACAAACTTCCTGAAAACTTCTGGAATTCAAAAACAATTCCAGTCATAGCCCGGGCTTATTACAGCAAGAAGGATTATGAAAGAGTGGTAGAACTTCTGGAAAAAGAAGCCGTCATAAAAAATTACTCTGTACTTGTGCTGCTAGCCAACTCATTTTTAGAGCTCAAAAGAAAACAGAGAGCAGCTGAGTATTTTGAAATACTGCGCAAATATGGGGATACAGTCCAAATTAACAAAATTCTCGGAGCTATATATTTTTCATTAGGAGAGAAAGAAAAGGCAGAAGTCTATTGGGAAAGGGCAAAAAAATTAGAAAAATCCAAAAAGAAAAATTTGAATAAAAACAAGGAGAAATGAGATGAAGACAATTTATAAATTGATTCTTGCTTGTTTGATCATCGGCTTTATTTTTACCTCGATGGTTTTTGCGTCAACTGGTGCTTTGTCAGGCTTCATAAAAAAAGCCACAACAGGAGAGCCCATACCCGAAGCCAAAATAACTTTAGTCAGCACTAAATCATCCAGTATAAGGTACGTAATGTTTTCAGATAAGAAAGGACATTTTTATAGGGGCGGTTTAACCCCTGGCATCTATAAGATCACTATCGAGAAGGAAGGATACATACCGATGCAGAGCTCTATCAGGGTGAGACTGGTGACAGAGGAAGTAGAGGTTGAACTAAAGCCTTTTGAGGGAATGGCTCCAGCGACTTCGAAATTATCCAGTCAGGCAGCAAATTTATTGAATGAAGGCAAATTTGAAGAGGCCATCGAAAAATTTACAGAAGTGATCTCTGAAGACCCATCGAATCCGCTTTTTTACTACTACCGAGGCATGGCCTTTGAAAAAACTGATGACTTGGAAAAAGCACTTGAAGATTATCAGAAATCGGTTGAATTGAAGCCTGACTTTGTATTACCTATTTCCAGCGTGGGAAAAATCTATGCCAAACAAAAAGATTTTGAAAAGGCGATCGAGTTCTACAAGAGAGCAGTCGAATTGGGAGATCAGGATGTACTCACGTTCTACAATCATGGGATATGTTTAATGAATATTGGGAATCAAGCGGAAGCGAAAGAGATTTTTGAAAAATTGATTTCTCTGGATGCAAACTATGCTGATGCCTACTACCAGCTTGGTATTATCTCTATCGGTTTAGGCAATTCGACTGAGGCAAAAGAACTTCTCCAAAAATTCATAGACATGGATCCGGAGAATCAGAATGCCGCAATTGCAAAGGAGATAATAAAAAGTCTGAAGTTACCTTAGATTATTCTGTTGATTATTCTTTAATTTTAGCTGAAGCTGTCTGGCTTTTCTGAGCTCTTCATAATACTTATCCGTTTGACCCAAGCGATTGTAGATATCGGCCAATATATAATGGCCTAGCGGTGCATATTCTGACTGAGGGGCCAATTCCAATCCCTTCCTGGCAAGGCGCATCGCTTCATCATGGTTTTCACCCAAATCTAAGTATGCCTTAGCCAGGAAAAGATACCCGTTAGCAAAGTTTTTGTTGTGTTTGATGGCATTTTTATAATGTTCGATCCCTTCACGCAGATATCCCAACTTTCCATAAAGCTTTGCCAGGTTGAAATGGGCAGCATAGGCTGCTGGATGCAATTCGATTTCCTTTTTATATTCTTTTACGGCCTTGCTCAGTTCATTTTTCTCTTCGTAAATCAAGGCCAGGTTGTAATGGGTTTCTGGAAGATGGGGGCTCATTTCTAAGGCCTTGTGGATTTCTGCTTCTGCCTGATCCAGCATTTTTTTCTCCAAATATGCCTCACCCAACAGATTGTGAGTCAGGGCGCCACGTTCAGGCTCTAGATCGATCGCCTTTTGCAAGTAAAATATGGCCTTATCAATCTCCTTTATTTTTAAATATACATCTCCTAGGTTATGAACAGGCTTGTTGTCTCGGGGATCCAATTGCATCAACCTCTCATAGCCTGCTATGGCTTCCTCATATTTTTTTAGCCGCCTATAAGCCTGGGCCAAAGTGTAAATTGCCGCTTCATACTCCGGATCAATCTTCAATGCTTTTTTAGATTCGTCAATGGCCTCTTCGAACCTGTTCAGCTTTAAAAAGAGCCGGGCTCGGACTTGACGGGCTTCCATAATCTGGGAATCTTCTTCTATAACTTGGGTTAAATTCTCTAAGGCCTCATCCAGCTTATTTTCTGCAGATTGGCCCTCAGCCATTTTAATTTTATTGTAGAGATGAATTTTATCCTTCGGGTCTGCAAGATTATCAGTCTTATTGAGTTTGGAACGGGAAGTTAAACCTCCGATATATCCTAAAGCCATAAGTTTTTCTCTAGAATCTTCATCCAGTTTTTGGGGACCCTTTTCCTCAATTCCTGCGGCAGACATCTCTTCCTGCAGGCTCTTCAGTTTCTGTTCGAATTGCTTTCCTATCTTGGTTTCTCGGGCATATAAGTTGTATAGCTCCTGGGGGTCATTGATAATATCGTAGAGCTCAGGCCTGGGTGCCAGAATAAATTTGTATTGAGAGCTCTGGAGGCTTTTCAATTCGCTCCATCCAAAATGATATCGCGGATAATAAGTTTCGCTGTAGGCAAAATGTTCCTGCCTTGAGTTATTTTCTATGATCAAAGGCAGGAGGCTCTGTCCCTGGACTTCATGAGGCATTGGAAGGCCGAGTATCTGCAACACGGTGGGCATAATATCGACGGTTTCCACCGATGTATTGACCTTCTTCCCCCCTAATTTCGAAGAAGGGAAGTGGATGATTAAAGGAACAGAGGTGGCTGCCTCATAAATAAAGAACCCGTGAGAGCTTTCTTCATGTTCTCCAAGCATTTCTCCATGATCTCCCACTATCACTATTATGGTCTTCTCCAACACGCTTTTTTCGTTGAGTTTATCAAGGACTCTTCCAATTAACTCATCAACATAGGCTATTTCGCCATCATAGAGTCCCCAGTCCCATTTCGAATATCTGGTCTTGTAAGGTTCAGGGGGATCATAAGGAGTATGGGGGTCATAGAGATGAATCCAGCTAAAAAATCTCTTCTGGTGATTTCCTTCAAACCACTCAAAAAATGCTTCTATGACCTCTCCTCCTTCTCGCTGAACGGAATCAAGGGAGATTATTTTGTATTTAGCAAAATCGAAGTTGTCATAGTAATAGTCGATTCCCTGGTCCAGTCCCCAGCGGGAATCGAGCACAAAGGCACCTACAAAGGCGCTGGTAGCCATGCCGTTTTCTTTGAGCACTTCTGCCAAGGTAATCTTATCCGGGTCAAGGTAAAAGCCGCCGTTGTCTCTTACACCATGATAAAAAGGATAAGTACCTGTGAAAATTGAAGAATGAGAAGGAAGGGTGAGGGGTACCTGACAAATGGCATTTTTAAACAAGATACCTGTCTCGGCAAGCCTATCCATGGTGGGCGTTTCAACCTTGTCGTAGCCATAACACGCCAAATGGTCGGCTCTGGTTGTGTCCAGGGTGAAAAATAGGATATTCATCTCCGAAACATCAAGAGGTCTCATTAATTTTTTTATGTCAGAGATATATTTGGCCTCTTTTGCGGAGAACGATTTGATCAAGCTGTAAGAGATTATCGAAAGAACAGTTAATACTCCTATGAATATAAAGAAGATCTGTCTTTTTGTTAATTTCATTTTCCTAAGAAAGCTGGAGCATGTTGTTTCAGTAATGATCAATTCATGATTTATATTTTTTACTATAGCAGAGGAAAAGGAAAACTGTCAACGCAAACATCTCCTGCTGGAGTCCCCCATTTTATTCAGTTGCCTTGGGGCTGAATGTCAATTATTGCAAAAAATGGGGGAACTTCAGATCTCTAGTCATTTGACAGGTTCCTCTATTTTGTTTTACATAAAATGAATGACTGAGGATTCAATATGAAGGAGGTAACAAATGTTTAAACATCGGCTGGTAGTCTTCATTGTTTTGGTAGGTGCGATGATCTTTTTTGCAGCATTCTCCAGTAAGACCGCATCTTCAAACGGGGACAAAGGAAAATTTGACATCATTATAAAGAAGGGAAAGATCATTGATGGAACAGGGAATCCCTGGTTTTATGGGGATATTGGTATAACCGGGGATACAATAGCGGCGATCGGGGACCTTTCAGGAAGAACAGCCGCTAAAACCATCGATGTAAAAGGATTGGTTGTTGCTCCCGGATTTATCGACATGCACACTCACTGTGATGGAGGATTGGGTGCGCCTGATGCCAATGCGAACTTGAATTATCTGATCCAGGGGACAACAACAGTAGTTACAGGCAACTGTGGTGATGGGACATTTAAGATTACTGAGACCAAAGACAAATGGGAGAAACAAGGTATCGGAACAAATGCCGTCCATCTGGTTAGATTCGGCACAGTCCGTAGCTCAGTCATGAGTGTGGAGCCGCGGGAGCCAACTCCGGAAGAGCTGGAAAAGATGAAGGCAATTGTTCGACAAGCGATGAAGGAAGGCGCCTGGGGGATGAGTACAGGTTTGGAATATATTCCCGGCCGCTATGCAGCTACCGAAGAAATCATCGAAGTCACAAAAGTGGTTGGCGAGTTTGGAGGAGTATATGCTAGCCACCAGAGAAATGAGTTTGATCGTGTCCCTGAGTCTACACAGGAAACCATCAGAATTGCCGAAGAAGCCGAAGTGCGAGCCAACGTAAGTCATTTTAAAGTATGTAGAAAAGACTACTGGGGGGTGATGAAAGAGGCCGTAAAATTGATTAACGATGCTCGGGCCAGGGGAATTTACGTCGTTGCAGATATGTATCCCTATCACTATGCGTCAGGAGGGCGCATTTTACCGATTGCCAGAAACGCTGGCTGGGCCCCTTTTCATCTTCCGAATGATATGGAACCATTTGCAGAACTCAGAAAGAAGATGAGGGATCGGAATTTACCAGATTCGGAGAGGAAGAAATTGAAGGAGCAGTATGTGAATGAGCTGGAAAAGGCCCTCGCTGACAAATCAAAACGAGAGCAGATCAAGAAATCAGTACTCGAGGGAGAGCCTCATAGGCCAAGCTCTGTAGCCTTAGCGGGTTGGGATAGTTATTTGGTTACAGTGGCCGAGAAAAACACCCATCTGATTGGAAAAATCCTTTCAGATATTGCCAAGGAACAAGAAAGAGATCCATTTGATGTTGTCGCAGATTTAGTTATTGATGAACCTGACCTGTACGTCGCTTGTGGAGTCATGTCAAAGGACGACATGAAGCATGCGATGGAACAAGATTGGCTGATGTTTTCAAGTGATGGGGACGCATCACCTATCATAAAGGAGACCGACATACCCAGGATTGGGCATCCCCGTGCTTTTAGCAGTCAAGCTAGAGTACTCCGCAAGTACGTAAGAGAAGAGAAGGCATTGACACTGGAGAAAGCCATCAAGAAGATGACCTCCCTTCCTGCCTCTTTCCTTCAAATGAAGGATAGGGGATTACTCAAGAAGGGATATAAAGCTGATATAGTTATATTCGATCCTAAAACCGTCAGAGATAACGGCACGCACTCTGATGCATGCCAGTACAGCACTGGAACGGAATACGTGATTGTTAATGGAAAGATCAGCATAGAAAATGGGGAATATGATGGTGCCC
>CAZSPM010000150.1:0-5842 GCA_964608785.1 uncultured Eubacteriales bacterium | reverse complement strand
GCCATTGGACATCCTCTTTAATCGATCTTACATACTCGACTTTCTCTTTTATGGGATTGGTATCATCGAACCTTAGATTGCAGAGACCTCTGTACTCAGCCGCGAGACCAAAATTAAGGCATATGGACTTGGCATGTCCGATATGAAGATAGCCATTAGGTTCGGGCGGAAACCGAGTATGAACCCGGCCCTCGTTTTTTTTCTCCTTTATGTCTTTCTCGATAATTTCCCGGATAAAGTTGGGGGGAGGATTCACCTCTAGAGCGGTTTTTTCCTTCTCTTTTTCTTCCTTTTTTCCTTTGGACCTCTCATCTTTCATGGCTTTCTCTCCCTATTTTATGTAATCGGATTCACTCCAAAAGATTCGACACTTCAGATGCCCGCTGCGCGCAATTCTTCATGGGCACAGGAAAATGAAGCTTCGCTCCTTCTTCGACCAAAGGAATGAACTTATCCAGGTCCAATCCTGAACCTCTAGCCGTAAGGGCAATCCGAAGGGGATGGTAAAGATTCTTGCCTTTGCAGCCGGTCTCCTTCTCGATCTCTTTTGCTATTGAGGCAAATTTCGCATAATCAAACTCTTTGACCTCGGAAATCTTCTCGCTGAAAAGTTGGATAACACTCGAAGCCCCTTCTTCTTTTAATTCCTTTTTGACTTCCTCATCCATATCTCGCGGAGAGAATTCGAAAATCTCTCTAAGCTTCTCGGGAAATTCAGAGAAGCGATCAATACGTTCGATCAACACCTCAACTGCTCTTTCAAGCCACACCCAGTGAGCTTCTGTCAGCTGATCAGGAAAAAACCTGGCTTCCTTCAGAAAAGTAGAAGCAAGTTCTGCCTTCTCGTGAGAAGAAAGGCGTTTCATATGCTGACGGTTGATCCAAGTGAGTTTATCATAATCAAAAATGGCTGAATGACGGCTGACTTTCCCTAAGTCAAAGAGCTCAACCAATTCTTTTTGTGACAAGACCTCTTTTCCCTCTGGCGGAGCCCATCCTAACAGGGATAGGTAATTGAAAAGAGCAGAAGAAAGAATCCCTTGCTTTTCGAATTGGTCAACAGAAGTAGCCCCATGGCGCTTGCTCAGCCGAGTGTTGTCTTTACCCATGACCAAGGAAAGATGGGCAAATTGCGGAAGCCCGAAGGCAAGAGCCTGGTTAATCAGGATCTGGCGAGGTGTGTTGGAAATATGGTCTTCCCCCCTGATAACATGGGTGATTTGCATCAAAAAGTCGTCTATGACCACTGCATAATTATAGGAAGGAAGCCCGTTAGAACGAACCAGTATCGGATCACCGATTAACTTCAAATCAAAGGCAAGCGATCCCCTTACCAGGTCATTGTAGCTAATGCTCCCCTCTCCTGGGGTGTGAAGTCTCACCGCTGCCTGTTCTCCAGAAGCAACTCTCCGCATAGTCTCCTTCGAAGGAAGGGCTCGACATTTCCCACTGTATACAGGCATTTTTCCAGAAGAGATGGCCTTCTCTCTTTCTCTTTCCAGCTCTTCGGGAGAACAAAAACAGTAAAAAGCCTTTTCCTCCTCCAGCAGTCTTTGGGTGTAATTATTATAAATCTCCAGCCTAAGCGACTGCCGATAGGGGCCCAACTGTCCTCCCACATCAGGACCTTCATCCCAATCCAGACCCAACCACCGAAGATCCTCTATCAATCTTTCCTCATATTGGGCTGCCGACCGTTCAATATCGGTATCTTCTACTCTTAAGATAAAAACTCCCTTTTTTTGGCGAGCAAAAAGCCAGTTAATGAGCGCAGTCCTGGTGTTGCCCACATGGAGAAATCCGGTGGGGCTGGGAGCGAATCTAACTCTTACTTTCTCCATCATGACTCATATTAATATCCATAGTTTAGCGAGTCAAGCTTTTGGGGTCAGGTCTTGTTTTTTGCCTTTTTATTTCATTAATGGCCTCTGATACTCTTCTCTTTTCAATCAGAAAAGCCAAAGAACCAGAATCAATGGCTATCTGCTTAAAAAAAGGCAAAAAACAAGACCTGACCCCATAAAATAAATTCAAAAGGAAACCTTTTGAGCATTTATATCGTATATATATATGGAAGTTAAAAAAATGATAAAGGAGACAAAAATGAGATTCAAAACAAAAGTTGCGATATTCATGGCAGCTGTGCTCATCACCTTTTTCGGATTCAACATGATAGCATCCTTATCCGTTGATCTGATAAAAGTTGGGAAAGAAGCAGGCTATGGATTCATTTCCAATGTACTGGCCAAAGCAGACACGGCCTCTCATAATTCTACCCTAATCAAAGGATAAGATTTATGCGAAAAAGAATGATGAGAAAAATCATCAAAATTTGGGAATGGTTGGTTATTGATTTCGAGAGATTCACTCTCTCCACTTCCATAGGCAGATTAAGCCTTCAAACTCAACCTATTCTCGTCACCTAGAGGCTGCATTTTCTCCCCAAAAGAGTAAAATGCAGCCTCTTTTTTTTATCTTCTCTCATGTCTTCTTCACAAGAACTTGCACCCAGGAAGCCATAGCTTCACCTCTTCCTATCTCCCCCAGCCCTTCGTTAGTCTTTGCCTTAATGCCTAAATTATTCTTTTCAATTCCTAGGATAGAACACAAGACATCTTTCATCTGAGAAATATGGGGAGCTAACTCTGGCTCCTCAGCAATGATAATCGAATCTATGTTCACAATCTCTATCTTGTTCTTTCTCAGCCTGAGGACTATGGCTTTCAGCAATTCCGTGCTTCGAATATCTCTATATTCTGGATCTCGATCAGGGAAAAGCTCTCCGATGTCTCTTTCCCCCATAGCACCAAGGAGTGCATCGATTATGGCATGAATCAGACAGTCTCCGTCAGAGTGGCCGATCAAGCCTTTAGGAAAGGGAATTTCCACTCCTCCTAAAAAAAGGGTCCTCCCTTCTTCCAATCTATGGATATCGTATCCAAGCCCGGTTCTAATCTCCAAGTAAAGCCTCCGCTAATCTAAGGTCCAAAGGAGTGGTGATCTTTATGTTCTTGGGATCTCCTTGAACAACAGATACCTTTTTCCCGATTCTTTCCACCAGGGATGCATCATCCGTACCGTAAAAACCAGTCTCTTTTGCATTATGCAGAGCTTCCTTTATAACTGTGTAGGAAAATCCTTGAGGAGTCTGGGCTCTGAAAAGGTGCGATCTGTCTACTGTCTGGGTCACCTGTTTTCCCTCGATGAGCTTAATAGTATCCTCGGCAGGAACAACAGGGACGGCAGCGCCGTGTTCCAACGTAGCATTGATAACACGACTTATCAAGTCCCTCTCAACCAGAGGTCTTACTCCATCATGCACCAAGATAAATCCTGCCTTCTCTGGATCAATTTCACTAAACCCCGCAAGTACAGAATCCTGTCTCTTCTCTCCCCCTTCGGCTACAGCAACAATTTTTCCGTATTGCCTGATAAATTTTTCCTTCTGGGTTGCCTCCCTCAGCACAAGCACAATCTCTTTGACCTGTTCGTGACCTTCAAATCTCTCCAGGCACCAATCCAAAACAGGCTTTTCTCGTAAGAGGGCGAATTGTTTAGAAAAGCCAAATCGCCTTCCTTCTCCAGCGGCAACGATAATAGCAGTAACTCTCTTCATTCGGAATTTTCGTTATAACGGCCGAAAATCATCTTGCCAACCGTTGTCTGAAGCACAGATGTAACGGTTATGTCAATATTCTGTCCAATCATTCTGCGAGAGTTATCAACCACAACCATGGTTCCATCATCCAAATAGGCCACACCCTGATCCTTTTCTTTACCTTCCTTGAGGATGAAAACTTTAATGGATTCTCCAGGTAGAACAACCGGCTTGAGAGCATTCGCCAATTCGTTGATATTGAGGACAGAGATCCCCTGAAGCTGCGCCACCTTATTGAGATTAAAATCATTCGTGATGATCTTAGCATCCAGATGCTTGGCAAGTTCGATCAGCTTGGAATCAACGTCATGGATATCAGGAAAATCCATATCAGAAATGACAACCGATACTTGAGATGACTTCTGGAGATGATCCAATACATCCAACCCTCTTCTCCCTCTCTGCCTTTTTATCCCATCCTCAGAGTCAGCCACGAACTGGAGCTCTTTCAGGATAAATTGAGGAATAAGGAGAGATCCTTCTATAAAAGCCGTATCACAAATATCAGAAATGCGCCCATCAATGATGACACTCGTGTCCAGAATTTTATGACTGTGCTCGACGTTTTTTTCTTTAAAGAAGCCAAAAAGGTGGGAAGGATCCAGCCATTCGAATTTTTGAGAACCGACTAAAAAACCAATGTAGGGCATGATAAGAAGAAAAAATATCCTTATAAAAGTTGCGGTGGAACTCTCTTCTGTAATCGTTTGATAAATAGAGCCGAGTCCCCATCCTAATAGAACTCCAGCAAAGGTTCCTATCGTCGAGCTCCAGATAATCTTGAACTGTGTCTTCCGAATTCTGGTCTCAAGATAAAAGATAATAATGCTCAATACGAAAGCTGCCCCTGCTCCAAAGTAGCGGGTTAGTCGAAAAGGAGGAAAGAAGTAGCCCGCCAATGTTATTAATGCGATAACCACGAAACGAAAAATAAAAACACCCATTATTATAACCTTAGAATAGGATTTCTAATGCCTGTTTGATATTCGAAACTCCCAAAAGTTTCACATCAGGGATTTCTTCTTTCTCCAGAAGAGAAAGGTTGCCCTGAGGCAAGATAACCGTTTTAAAGCCAAGAGAATGAGCTTCTTTCAACCTGGCCAAGGCTTGGCTTACAGAACGAATCTCTCCGCTGAGCCCCACCTCTCCAAACACGCATAGATCAGGAGGAATCGCTTTGTTTTTCAAACAGGAAACAACGGCAACCATAGCTCCCAAATCTGCGGCTGGCTCATCTGTGGCCAATCCTCCGGCTACGTTGATATAAACATCCTCTCCTGCAAAGCTATAGCCTAGCTTCCTTTCTGCAATCGCCAAAAGCATAGATGTACGGAAATGGTCGAGACCGATTGTCATTCGTCTCGGATTCCCAGTAAATAAGGTGGAAGAAACCAAGGCCTGAATTTCTGCCAATAGGGGACGGGAACCTTTGATGGTACAGATCACAACACTGCCAGCCGCGTCTTTCGGTCTCTCCTTTAAGAAAAAAGAAGAAGGATTAGAGACAGCCTGCAGCCCTTTTGTGCCCATCTCAAAAATGGCTACTTCGGATACTGAGCCAAACCTGTTTTTGAGCGCTCGGAGCACCCGATGACTGTGATCCCTTTCACCCTCAAAATAAAGGACGACATCCACAACATGTTCTAAAGACTTTGGCCCAGCCAAGGATCCCTCTTTGGTGATATGCCCGACAAGAAAGGAGGAGATCTGATTTTTCTTCGCTAACCGAAAGACCTGATTGGCGACTTCTCGAACCTGACTGATCGTACCTGGGGCCGAAGATAACTTCGATGAAAAAACAGCCTGGACAGAATCCAAAACAAAAACCTGAGGCGCCAGCTTTTCAGCCTGAGAAATAATTCTCTCCAGATTGGTCTCTGCCAGCAGGTATAATTTTCCGTTTTTGAGCCCTAGTTCGAGTCTTTCACCTCGAATCTTTATCTGCTCGAGCGACTCTTCTCCTGAAACGTAAAGAACTTTTTCATCTAAGGAAGAAAAATCACGGCACACCTGAAGAAGAAGGGTAGACTTTCCGATGCCGGGTTCGCCACCTATTAGCACAAGAGAACCTAGGACTACCCCGCCTCCAAATACGCGGTTTAACTCCTCGATTCCAGTCTCTATTCTCTCTCTTTCAAGCTCTTCTATTTCTTCATAAAGCAGGGGCTCGGGAGGTGGAAAAGA
>CAZSPM010000149.1:0-5846 GCA_964608785.1 uncultured Eubacteriales bacterium | reverse complement strand
GATAACAGGGGTGGATCTGGTACACCAACAGATTTTGATTGCCTCAGGAGAAAAACTTCCTTTCAAACAGGAGCAATTAGAGCAGAAGGGCCATTCCATAGAATGCCGGATTTATGCAGAAGACCCTCTCAATTATTTTCTCCCCTCATCTGGGAATGTGCTCTTCCTTAAGGAGCCGAAAGGACCTGGTGTCCGCCACGACTGCGGCATCTACAGTGGATGTGATGTGCCGATCTATTATGATCCTATCCTAGCCAAGCTTATCGTCTGGGCAGAGAACAGAGAAATAGCCTGTGAGAGGATGATAAATGGCCTGAATGACTATGTTATTTTAGGTATAAAAACTAGCATTGATTTTCTCAAAGATGTCATCAATCACTCCCAATTCAGGGAAGGAAGAACAACAACAGATTTCATCAATAAATATTTTGATGGATGGAAGGGAAAGGAAAAAACACAAGAAAGCCAAAAGCTCGCGTTGATTACATCGGCCTTTAATAGCCTAAATCAGACAGAAGTGAAAGCAGGTGGACTGGCTTTCCAAAAGGAGACTTACTCGCCTTGGCAGACCCTAGGAAAATGGCGAATTGGAGGGAAAGACTAAGGTGAAATTCGAATTTTTAATCGATAACAAGTTGCATAAGATTTCCTTGGAAAAGAAGAATGAAATCTTCATCGTTCGAGATGCCGATAAAACATTTGAGGCAGATATTCATTTAATTTCTCCGAATGCTGTTTCCATTCTGATCGAAGGCCGTTCCTACCAGGTGTATTTTGCCACGGATGGAGAAAAACAGTATCTTTCCCTCGGGGGACAGCAATTTATTGTTCAAGAGCCTCTTGAGAGCGAAGAGGAATATGAGGAAGGAGAAACAACGCCTAAAGAGGATATATTAATAGTAACAGCGCCAATGCCAGGGAAGGTCATAAAAATCAATGTGACTGAAAAAGAAAAAGTCCGGAGAAATCAAACCCTGGCTATAGTAGAAGCCATGAAGATGGAAAACGAACTTAAATCCTCTATAGATGGTTATGTAAAGAAGATTTTTGTGTCTGCTGGGGAGCTCGTAGATTCTGAGAAGCCTCTCATTGAGTTAGGACTTAAACAATAATTCCAAGGGGGTCAGACCTTCATTACTCGTCATTCCCGCACCCGCTACCTGCTACCTGCTACCTGCTACCTGCTACCTGCTTTCGCAGGCACAAGCTTCG
Source organism: uncultured Eubacteriales bacterium (assembly GCA_964608785.1). Taxonomy (GTDB): domain Bacteria; phylum Acidobacteriota; class Aminicenantia; order Aminicenantales; family Aminicenantaceae. Next base: position 4,634 of record CAZSPM010000149.1, on the reverse strand, counting down.
CAGGCACAAGCTTCGCAGGCACAAGCTTCGCAGGCACAAGCTCCACGGGAATCCAGGATACAGTAAAATACTGTCATTCCCATGCAAATGGGAATCCAGAAAGTAGATAATCCTGGATTCCTGCTTGCGCAGGAATGACGAGTTGTGAAAGACTGAACCCTGCAACCCCCCTCTATTCAAAAGAGCCATAATCAGCTAAACTGATTATGTGAAGCTGCTTGTGGCAAAGAAAGCAAAAAACAGGATTTGTTCCCTAATAAACCTCATGAATACAAATTTTTGGGTTTTTTGAGTAAAGAATGCAACTTTTTTAGAAAATAAAAAGTTTAAAGAGAATGAGAATGGATGAACAGGAGCTGATACGCCAAGTGCAGGATGGCGATGAGATGGCGTTTTCGGAGATTGTTAAGATTTATAAAAACAAAATCGTGAACTTCTTGTTCCAGCTAACCGGTGATTATCAGAGAGCAGTGGAATTGTCTCAAGAGACTTTCATGAGAGTTTATTTTAAAGCCAATAAATACAGACCAGTGGCACCCTTTTCCTCCTGGATTTATGCCATTGCCTCAAACCTTGCTAAAACCGAGATGAAAAAGATGAGAAAATCTCAGGCCATCTCTCTCGAAGAAGTCCAGAATACACTGCATCTCAAGGATACTTCAAATAATCCTTCAGATTCCGGTTTGATCAGAAATTTAAAGCAGGCTTTGAATAACCTTCATCCCCGGTACAGAATCCCTGTTATCCTTAAAGATATGGAGGGCTTTTCTCAGGAAGAAATCGCCGAGATTCTAAAAAGGCCTATCGGTACTGTAAAGGCCAGGATAACTCGGGGAAGAGATTATATAAAGAAGGAATTAGAGAAAGCCTCAGGCGAAATAAATCATTAAACTACGAATGAGGAGAATGATGATGGAAGAGTTCAGTTTTTTGAAAAGATTGGAGAGAGTTAATGCGCCCCCCGATTTTGAACAAAAGGTAATGGCTCAACTATCACTTAGAAAAGGAAAGGTGCAAAGGGTGAGATATCTTCGCCTCTCCCTAGCAGGAGCATTTAGTGCGCTTGTTGTATTTTTCGTTGTATTGAACTTCTTGATCCTTCCGAGTAGGAGCCCTGAGGAATTCGCCGAAAGGGATAGAGAGGTCCCTGCGACTTTTCGAGGAGAGCTGGGAAGAGATGTGGGTCTTAGACAAAGGTCAGCCATACCCGTCATCGAGACTGTGGATTATACTGGAGATATACGGGCTCGTACTCAAGAACCACCCACGGTTTACTTACTGGAACAGGTTTCTAATGAAACAAATAGAAAAATCAAATATTAGGAGGTACGGTCAAAATGGCAAGTAAATTTAAAATAATCATCGTCTTAACAGTATTTTTGCTTGCATTTTTCATGCAATCAAAGGCGGAGTCCACTCCTGCGCCTGGCGCTCAGGAAAAGAACATAGAAGATATAACGAAGAAGGTCTATCCATCGGTTGTTAAAGTTGAAGTCAGAAACAGGATAAGAAAAGTAGCGACGGGTGTCGTTATTGATAAAAGCGGACACATTGTCACAACGGCTCTTATATTCCCCCGCGATGAGAAAATCTCGGTCATCACTCATAAAGGAGAAAAACTGGATGCCAAGTTTTTAGGTATGGATTCAGAGACTCATCTGGCCCTGGTTAAGGTCGAGAATAAAAAGCTGGCTCCCATAACCATGGGAGAGTCAAAGGACCTTTCGGCTGGCTCCTGGATTGGAGTCATAAGTATTTCTCCCGAGAATACGCCTGCTGTCACCCAGGGAATCGTTAACTCTGTCTCTCCGGAAAAACTTCGTTTGAACGTCTGGGTGGTACGAGGTTCGAGCGGAAGCCCTGTTGTCGATAAGAAAGGCCGCATGGTCGGATTGCTCAGGGGAATTTATTATGATGATAGGCCGCTCATTGTTGATATCAAAGAAAGAGAGTTAGTGGCCACGGGAGTTGTATTAAGTAGAGCAGAAGCCCCCTCCTCAGGTATGGCTGAAGCATGCACCATCGAAATTGTGAAGGATATTGCTTCAGAGATAAAAGAAAAAGGGAAAGTAGAAAGAGGGTGGCTCGGAGTCTATATAGAAGAAAACGAAGATGGTAAGGTGGAAATCATTGATGTGGAAAAAGAAAGTCCAGCAGAGCTCGCAAAACTTAAGAGGAGAGATATCATCCTCGAGATCGAAGGAAAAGAACTAACCGATCCCCAGGTTTTGGTTTATGAAATAAGGAAGAGAAAACCTAGAGAGAGGATTACTTTAAAAGTCGAAAGAGATGGGAAAACGATGGACGTTAATGTCCGGTTGGGCGAGCACACCGAAAAAGATGTGAGGGAAGAGCTAATATTCAACTTCCCGCGGCTCTTCCCTCCTAAACCCCCACAACCACCTGAACCTCCAAAACCAAGAGAGCCAGCTGAGCCTAGGTTGTATCGCTGGGGCTGGGAAGAAAGAAAGTATATCGGCGTTTATTTAACTGAATTGAACCGAGAACTTTCAGAACATTTTGGTGTGAAAGAGGGACAAAGTCTCATGGTGTCGAAGTTTGGCGAGGACAGCCCAGCAGAAAAGGCAGGATTAGAAGTGGGAGATGTTATCACCAAAGCGGATGGTGTTCGAGTAGAGAGAGTGAGAGATCTGAGTGAATTGATTCAAGATAAAGAAAAAGGAGATAAGATCAAGATAGAATTCCTCAGAAACAAGAAGAAAAGAAGTCTTGAAGTTGAGATTGAGGAAGAAGAAGGGGGCGGAGCTTTATATTTTTCTGATGATTGGGAAGGCTATGTCGATTCCTGGGATAATTATAGAGAAAACCTGAATGAACAATATAGAAAATGGCAGGATAGCTATAGCAAGAATTATGAAGAACAAATGAAAAGACTAAATAAGGAACTAGAGAAAATAGCTAAAAAGAGCAAGAAGAGTGCAGAAATATTGAGATTAAGTTTGTGAAAGAAAAGAGCAGTGAGGGTATAATTAGCTCCAGTTCTCAACTCTCATCTGGGAGGCGGGGGACAAATCCTTTGCCTCCCTTTTTTTTATCCAGCCATTTTTTCATACAAGACTCAAATTCTTCTGGGGATAATCTCTTATTTTTGTAAAAGCCTTTTTCTTCTCTCTGTTTCATCACTTCATAAAGGATTATTCCCACTGATACTGAGAGGTTAAGGCTCTGAGCCATTCCTATCATGGGAATTTTGATTTTATAATCAGCCAAAGCCAAAGCTTCTGCTGAAAGTCCCTCGACTTCATTGCCGAACATGATGGCCGTAGCGTGGGTATAATCCAGAGCGGTATAAGGGAGAGAGTCATCGCTGATATGAGTTGCAGCGATCTTAAATCCTTTCTTTCTCAATAAAGTCAGGCAATCGAGAGCTGACTTGTAATATTGGAATTGGATCCATTTCTCGGCTCTGGTTGAGATGGCTTCATTTACAGGAAAGGGCTCCTCATCAACCGAGATGATATCCATATACAGGATTCCTGCGGCATCGCAGGTTCTGACAACCGCGCTGGCATTATGGGTATTTTTGACCTCTTCCAGGACAACCCTCAGGTCTGGCTGTCTGTGAGAGAGGACTCTTTTGACCTTTTCAATTCTTTCTTTTGTAGGCACAGAGAAAATATATCATAAAAAGAGGGGACTGTCCCCTTTTTAAAAAAGGAGCATTTTTCCGAGCATGATCATCCAGAAAAAGACTGCGCCTATGAGTGCTCTATATTCCTTATTTTTTTTATAGCGCTTCCAACTAAACCTGTTTTTCTGCGAGGAAGAAAGATGTTTTAAGGATGGGAAGAATAGAGGCACTTTTCTCTTGTAATCCTCATATTCCTTTGGAAAGAGCTTCTTCATCCTTCCCTTTTCGTTTTTTATTACAACAGGATAGAACAGAAGAAAATAGACTGAAAAAATAACGAGCATCCACAGTGAGCGAGAGCCAGCTGTAACGCTAACGCCTAAAATAAGATTTCCCAAGTAAAGAGGATTTCTTGTGTACTGGTATGGTCCAACGACAGTCAATTCTTTCTCTTTCTTGAGGTGGCCGGAGGCCCAGGTTCTGATGAAAAGACCGAAAAGACTAATTGTTATGCCGAGCAGAATCGAAGTCGAATTAGGCTTTGCCAGTATAATAGCGAGGAGAATACCTATAAAGCCTCCTCTTACTCTCCATCGATAAATAGTATTTTTTATGTTGAATTCAGCCATTTTGTAGTAACTATGGATTCCTGCCTTCGCAGGAATGACAATCAATTACACTCAGTCGTCATTGCTGCAAAGGCAAGAATGACAAAGATTTATGGTCAATCGTCATTGCTGCAAAGGCAAGAATGACAAACATTTATAGTCAATCGTCATTGTTGCAAAGGCAAGAATGACAAAGATTTATAGTCAATCGTCATTGCTGCAAAGGCAAGAATGACAAAGATTTATGGTCAATCGTCATTGCTGCAAAGGCAAGAATGACAAACATTTATAGTCAATCGTCATTGTTGCAAAGGCAAGAATGACAAAGATTTATGGTCAATCGTCATTGTTGCAAAGGCAAGAATGACAAACATTTATAGTCAATCGTCATTCCTGCGAAAGCAGGAATCCAGTAATTAGTCACAAATATAATA
>CAZSPM010000148.1:0-5858 GCA_964608785.1 uncultured Eubacteriales bacterium | reverse complement strand
CATTCAAGATATCGGCAATTTCTCCATAGGAAAACCCTTGGATATCTCTCAAAGACAGGATGAGCTTGTATTTTTCAGGAAGACTCTGGATAGCTTTATGAACGAGTCTTCTATTTTGTTCTTCCAGCTGTTTTTTTTCTTTTCTCTCCATTTCATCTTCCTGGATGGCGAGATTTTCTATTTCCTTTTCAAAAGTAATTTTTTTAATCCTGCCTTTTCTTCTTAAATAATCTCTAACAGTGTTTATGGCTATTCGGTAGAGCCAGGTTCCGAATTCTGATTTCAATTTAAATCGGGGAAGAGCGAAATAGGCCTTGATAAATGAATCCTGAGCCAGGTCATCCGCAGCATCGCGGTCGCGAGTCATGTTATAAGCTAAATTAAACACTTTTGTCCTATATTTTTTCACCAGTGCTCCGAAGGCCTCCTCGTCGCCTTCCATGGTCCGTCGGACCAGCTCTTTTTCTTCCATTCGCACTCAACTTTTCTTCCTCCGTACCTAATTTAGACGGAGGAAGGAATGAAATCTTCCGCTTAATAAGGCAAACAGGAATATTCTCTTTCTCGTTTCTCATTTTAAGCCATAGCCACCGATCTTGAAAGAGTTATTTGCTTAGCCAGAGAAAAAAGTGAGCAAAAAAAGGAAAAGAGTTTTTTTAGAGAGAAGGTGAAATATTGAAAAAAGATGGTTATTTCTTCTTTGCCGTCCATTCAAAGGATCCGAAATCACCCATTTCAACTTCACCTGACATCGTATCCCCTTCGACTTTTCCTTTGTAGGTCATCGTGAATTCGCCTCTGGGAGTATCGCGGGTGATCGCCCATTCAATTTCATTCCCATTGATTGTGCCTTCCGCTTTTATTTCATCTCCTTGCATACCTTCCATGGTTACGGTTATCTTTTCACCTTCCTGTTCAATGTGAATGTCTCGCGTTCTCTCTCCACGTGGGGTTGTCATTGTCATTTCCCAGTCTCCTGTCACATTGACTTCTTGTGCGGTCAAGGAAACAGCCAGTAAGAATAGAATACTCAAAGCAAAAATAGAGCGAATTTTGAACATCTTATTCTCCTTTAATTTAAATTTTTATGACTATACTTTTGACGTAAAAATTTAACTTTTCTTCCATTTTGGATTTTCCTTTTCCTTGACATTCTTCTATGACTTTAATTTAATATATCCTCCCCAAAAGGAACATATCCGATGTTTGTATGGGTTTTCCATCGTGTAAGCGGTCTTCTGCTTATCATTCTCCTGAGTATCAAGTTTCTAACATCCTTCTTTTTGATGACAAAGGAACAGAAGCCTGATTGGGCTCTTGTTCTTCATACGAACCCTTTTATGGACACTCTGCTGATCATTTCTGTCGTCTTCCACGCCCTATATGGTTTGCGGACAGTCATCATCGATCTCGGGCTCAGGAAAGAGAAGCTGCTTTTCTGGGTTTTTACTCTAATGAGCCTTGTTTTGAGTGCTTTATTACTGATCGTTTACTTCACCAGGAATTACTGAATGATAAGCGAAGACATCCTCATCGTCGGGGGAGGATTGGCGGGGCTGGCTGCTGCTCTCTCCTGCGATACTGACCTTAAAGTAGCTGTTATATCCAAGGTTCATCCCCTCCGATCCCACTCTGTGGCTGCTCAGGGCGGAATAAACGCAGCCTTGGGAAACAATCCGGAAGGAAAAAATGACAACTGGGAGAAACATGCCTTCGACACCATAAAGGGCAGCGATTACCTTGCTGACCAGGATGTGGCGGAACTTATGTGTGAGGAGGCTATCTCAACCATCTATGAATTAGAGTATTTGGGAGTTCCTTTCAGCCGTTTCCCAGGCGGAGTGATTGCCCAGAGACCCTTCGGTGGAGCAGGATTCCCGCGGACATGCTATGCAGCCGATAGGACAGGCCTTGTCATCCTCCATACCCTTTTTGAACAGTCATTAAGAAAGAAGGTCCGGTTCTATAATGAATGGCTCGTGACAAAACTCGTGGTTAAAGACAGAAAGTGTCTGGGAGTTGTAGTTTTTGACTTGGCCAAAGGTCAAATCATGCCAGTTAAGGCCAGGGCTGTTATTTTTGCCACGGGGGGATACGGTAGAGTTTATTTGAGGACGACCAATGCTTTCATCAATCACGGAAGCGGCATTGGGATAGCCTATAAAGCGGGTGTTCCGCTCAAAGACATGGAATTTGTCCAGTTCCATCCCACTTCCCTATTCCCCAAAAATGTCTTGATTACAGAAGGAGCCCGCGGGGAAGGGGGGCACCTGGTGAACAACAAGGGGAAAAGATTTATGGCTGATTATGCGCCTTCTGTTATGGAACTTGCTCCCAGAGACATTGTTGCCCGTGCTATCCAGACAGAGGTTGATAAAGGAAATGGCTTTGAGAACCAGTATGTCCATCTTGATTTGAGGCATTTGGGCGAAGCGAAGATCAAAAAAAGGCTTCCTGGAATCCGGGAGATATGTATCGATTTTGCTAGGCTTGACCCGGTTGAAACCCCTATTCCCATCCAGCCAGCTCAGCATTATTCTATGGGAGGGATTGATGTTGATAAGAGGTGCGCTTCTTCTATGGAAGGTTTTTTTGCTGCTGGAGAATGTGCCTGCATAAGCATTCACGGGGCCAATCGGCTTGGCGGAAATTCTCTTCTGGATACGGTCGTTTTTGGAAAAATTGCAGGTGAAGAGACCTCGAAGTTTGTCAAGGGAAGCAAAGGTGTAAGTAATAGTGAAAAAATTCTTCTCGATGATGCACTGGGAGTGAAAAAAAGAATCGAGGAGTGGGGAAAGAAAGATTCTGGTGAGAAGTTTCATCTTCTGTTGAACAGGCTAAAAGTCATCATGAGTGAGAAAGTTGGGCTTTTCCGCGATAAAAAGGACCTATCCGAAGCATTGGAGAGAATCCGTATTCTAAGAGAAGATTACAAAAAAGTTTATATCTCGGGCAAATGCCTTCGCTATAGTCAAGAGATTGTGAATATCTTCGAATTTGATTCTATGCTCGATTTAGCAGAAGTCATTACTTTGGGGGCTTTAAACAGGGAAGAAACGAGAGGTTCCCATTATCGTCTTGATTTCAAAAAACGTAATGACGAAGAATGGCTCAAGCATACTCTAGTCACTTTAAAAGACGGACAGCCGCAGATAGGCTATAAAGAAGTGATGATCGACAAACACAAACCCGTAGAAAGAAAATACTGAGATGGATTATCAGTTTAGGATTTTAAGGTATGATCCTTTAAAGGATGAGTTCCCCTATTTCCAGGATTATTTTTACCAAACCCCGGAGAAGAAGTCGGTTTTGGAAGCCTTGATGGATATCCGGAATGAACAGGATTGTACCCTAGCCTTCAGGTATAGTTGTCGGGAAGCGATATGTGGTTCGTGTGCTCTGGTGATAAATGGAATGTTTGATCTCGCATGTCGAGTAGAGCTCGACTCACTGAAGCCCTCACCCATTGTTATAGAGCCTCTTGCCTATCTCGAAATTCAGAAAGATTTAGTGGTCGATATGGAGCCCTTCTATGAAGCCATGCGCAAGATTGAACCCTATCTTCAACCTGAAGGTGCCCCTTTAGAGAAGGGTCATCGAATCGAAGAGAAAGAGATGGAGAAGATATTCCAGTATATTAATTGCATCCTGTGCGGATGCTGTTACAGCGCCTGCCCAGTTATTTCAAGGGATGAAAGATACCTTGGGCCAGCAGCCCTGGCTAAGCTCTATCGATTCGTAAGAGACCCCAGGGATAAAAGACCGTTCTCGAATTGGTCAAGGGTAAACACAGAAGGGGGAGCCTGGGGATGTGATACTGTTTTTAGGTGCAATGAGGTTTGTCCGAAAGGCGTAAGGCCAGCAGACGGAATCGAGGCCCTGAGGAGAAAATTAGTCGCCGAAAAAATTAAGCGAATTTTTAGGTTTAGACGATGAAGCTTAAACATTCTCTTTTCACACGGCGACAATTTTTAAACGGCCTCTTCGGAGGTTGGCTCGCAGCGCTGTTGACTTCTTTTCTGTACCCTTTAATCAAATTTATTTTTCCTCCCACAAGGGAGCCTGACCAGGTTATACTCCCATTTTCAGATTTTAAGGATATGGGACCGAACTCTGTTCGGCGCTTTTCCTGGGGAACAAAGCCCGGACTCTTAAAAAAGAATGAGGATGGGACCTTGAAAGCCTTTGTGGGTATCTGTACTCATTTGGATTGCAACGTGACCTATCTTCCCGACCAAAGGAAATTTTTCTGTGCCTGTCATGATGGCTGGTATGATGCGAATGGACGCAATATCGGTGGGCCTCCCCCAAAGCCCATGCGTCAGCTGTTCGTAGTTATAGAGGGAGAAGATTTAATCGTAAAGCGGGAAGGCCTCGAGTGATTTTTAAAGATAAAAAGATTCGGATTCAGGAATGGCTGGATGAGCGTTCTGGCCTCTCGGGTGTGACGCGATTCTTAAGGGAGAAAAAAATCCCGCAGCACAAGCATTCTATCTGGTATTACACAGGAAGCGCCATACTTATCTTTTTCACTATTCAGGTTGTCACAGGATTTGTGCTTGTTTTTTACTACAACCCCACCTTGGAAGAGGCCAACATGAGTGTGGGAAGAATAATGACCGAGGTCCCTTTTGGCTGGATCATCAGGTCTGTTCACAGCTGGTCCGCTTCTTTCATGATCGTTTTTGTCTTCATTCATCTTTTGAGTATATGGATCACGAAATCATACCGAAAACCGAGAGAAATGACCTGGATGAGCGGGGTTTTTCTCCTTGTGTTTACTCTTGCTTTTGGTTTTACAGGCTATCTTCTTCCGTGGGATGAGCTTTCTCTTGCCGCCACAAAGGTGGGAACAGATATTCCCCGGTCAATTCCTGTTGTCGGTATTTGGGGAACGAAATTTCTTCGAGGAGGCGAGGATATCACAGGAGACACCCTGACCCGCTTTTTTGGCTTTCATGTCTCGATCCTTCCTGTTTTGTTGTTCATCCTTCTGGCTGTACACATCTATCTCATCCAGAAGCATGGAATGAGCCTACCCCTTGCTGCCGAAAGAAAGAATGAGAAAATCACAGAGCTTCCTTTCTGGCCGAATTTCGTCTACAGGGAAATGGTTGTCTGGTTTCTTCTCGTTGGTATTCTTTTCTCTGTCGCTGTCTTTCTGCCTCCATCTCTGGATAAAGCTGCTGATTTGATGGCCCCTGCTCCTGAGGGGATAAAGCCTGAATGGTATTTTCTTTTCTTGTTCCAGATGCTGAAGATCTTTCCCGCGAAAATTCTTTTTATAACTGGAGATACCCTAGCTGTTATGATGATACTACTGGGCGTTATTTTCTTATTTTTTCTGCCTTTAATCGATAATAAACCAGAAGAGAGAAAAGGTAAGATTATAACTATTACTGCTTATGTTTTCATTTTGTATGCGGCGGTTATGACGGTCTGGAGCCTTATGTAATGAGGAAAAAAGGAAGGTTTTTTGCATTATTTTTATTGGCATTGTTTTTTCTATTATTTTTCTTTATGAATTACGATTTCGCCCAGCAAAACAATCCGAAGGTAAAAGACAAGGCAACGCAAGCCGAAGAGGAAAAAGAGCCAGGAAAAATTATCCCCTCACCCAAAAACATCAAAGAATCAACAGCTATCTATGTCTTTTTAGCCTGGATGTGGGTGGCGATATTTGTCCTCGTTTATATCCTAGTGCTGAAAATAAAGGAAGTGGACAGGCTGCACAAGATTAAGTTCTTCTCAAGCAAGGAAGAATAGGTCCTGTCCATAAACCTGAATTATTCATAAAAAATGCCGACACTTCCGACAATTACAGCAATATCAGAAAGTTATTCTGATATTGCTGTAAA
>CAZSPM010000147.1:0-5858 GCA_964608785.1 uncultured Eubacteriales bacterium | reverse complement strand
AGACCATCCCTTACTTGTGGAGAGGGAAGAGAAAAAGATCGAAGGCGTGGTTTTAACTTCGGATAAGGGACTATGTGGAGCCTTCAATTCAAACCTTCTCATGGAAGCGCAATCTTTTTTTGAAGAAAAAGTTCGTTCTGCAGAAGTTCGTCTTGTCTTGATGGGGAAAAAGTCTGTGGCATTTTTTAAAAGACAGCCATTTCCGGTTGATAAAGCGTATTCAGATCAAGTCCAAAAACTCACGTTGGAAGATTTGCGAGAATTGGCCCAGTTTTTGATACGACTTTATGTTTTTAATAAGGCCGATGCCATCTATTTTGCCTACAATGAGTTTAAATCTATTCTTTTTCCACGCATTACGATAAGCCGTATCCTCCCCTTAAATCTCCCCGGGGGAGAAGAAAGCGAGAGAATGGTGGTTCCGGATTGGGAGCCAGGGGAAAGCCCTATCCTCGATTCTCTTCTTCCTTCCTATGTTGAGAATCAGATAAGTCATTTCTTTTATGAGTCCATAGCCGCCGAACATGCGGCACGGATGATGGCCATGGATAATGCGACTAAGAATGCTGAGGATCTGATTTCCGATTTGACGCTCGTCTTGAACAAGATTCGACAGGCTTCCATTACCAAGGAATTGCTTGAAATAATAACGGCTGTTGAAGCCTTGGCAAAAAAATAGAGAATTTGGAGAGAAGAATGGCTAAAGCAAAAACCAAAACTAACGAAAAAGAGAAATCAAAAGCTCGAAAGGATGAATCAGGATCGAAACCAAAAACAAAACGAGGCGCCAAACCTGAAGAAGAGAAAGAATCAAAAATTGGATACGTCGTCCAGGTCTTGGGACCTGTTGTCGATGTGGAATTTAAAGAAGTGGAGCTTCCAGAAATCTATAACGCAGTACGAATCACTAGCGAAGGATTCGATACTCCCAAACCCATCGATATCATTGTCGAGGCCGAGCAACATCTCGGTGAGGATAAAGTGCGTTGCGTTTCCATGCATCCCACTGAGGGTCTAGCACGAGGAATGAAAGCCATTGACCTGGGAGGCCCCATTAAGGTTCCAGTGGGTGAGGCGACTCTTGGCCGTGTGATTAATGTGATAGGAGAGCCCGTGGATTACATGGGTCCCATAGAGGCAAAGGTGATGTATCCTATCCATCGTCCTCCTCCATCGCTCGAGGATCAGAGCACCGAGCTGGAGATGTTCGAGACCGGCATAAAGGTGATCGACCTTATACAACCGTTCTTGAAGGGGGGCAAGATTGGCCTTTTCGGCGGAGCTGGTGTTGGAAAGACAGTAATCATCATGGAGTTAATCAACAATGTGGCCACAGAGCATGGAGGATATTCTGTTTTTGGCGGAGTCGGCGAGAGAACAAGAGAGGGGAATGACCTCTGGCTGGAGATGAAAGAAGGGGGCGTTATCGATAAAACCTCTCTCATCTACGGGCAGATGACCGAACCTCCTGGAGCAAGACTCAGAGTAGGGCTAGCGGCTCTTTCGGTCGCTGAATATTTCAGGGATGAAATGAATCAGGATATTCTTCTTTTTATAGATAATATTTTCCGTTTTGTTCAGGCTGGTTCTGAAGTTTCGGCCCTCCTGGGAAGGATGCCATCAGCGGTTGGCTACCAACCCAACCTTGCTTCCGAGCTCGGAGAGTTGGAAGAAAGAATTACTTCCACAAAAAAGGGATCAATAACATCGGTTCAGGCCATTTATGTCCCTGCAGACGACTTCACCGACCCCGCTCCTGCGACAACTTTTTCTCATCTGGATGCCACAACAAACTTATCCCGTGCTCTGACAGAGATGGGTATCTATCCTGCTGTGGACCCATTATCATCTTATTCTCGGATACTGGATCCAAGAGTGATAGGAGAAGAGCATTACTTTGTAGCAAGAGAAGTTAAGGAAATATTACAGAGATACAAAGATCTTCAAGATATCATAACCATTCTCGGAATTGAGGAATTATCTGAGGATGATAAAATTATCGTTGCTCGTGCTCGAAAGATCCAGCGCTTCCTTTCCCAGCCTTTTCAAGTGGCTGAGGAGTTCACTGGCAGATCCGGAAAATATGTTCCTATCGATGAAACAGTAAGAGGATTCAAGGAGATTGTAGAAGGAAAACATGACGATAAGCCTGAACAGGCTTTCTATATGGTAGGAAATATTGATGACGTCCTCCAACGAGCAGAGGAATTGAAATCAGCATGAGCGAGAATTTTCCCTCTTCCCTTCGCCTTAGAGTTATAGCTCCTAGCAAACTGCTTGTCGATGAAGAAGTAAAGGAGGTTTCCCTCCCTAGCCTTGAAGGGTATCTAGGGATACTGCCCGGCCACCGGCCTCTGCTTGCCGCTCTTGGGAAAGGAATGATGACTTATCTGACAGAAAAGGGGGAAGAAAAATTTTCTGTCGAGGGCGGATACGCTGAGATACATCCTGATAAGATTCTCATTTTTACTGAATTAAGTGATGATGAGACTGAGCAACAAGTTGAAGGGTAAGGACGAGACTCTTGATTCCTTTTACTTGGGCCGAGTGCAAGTACTCCAGAAAAAAAAGGGATACCGCTTTTCGGTAGATGCCCCAATCTTAGCAGATTTCATTCAGACCAAGGAGTCTGATGAGCTTTTGGAGCTTGGAACCGGCAATGGCATAATCTCTCTGCTTTTGAGCATCAAGCCTTTAAAGCATATCACTGCTGTGGAGATTCAAGAATCCTTGGCCGACTTAGCCCGCAGAAATGTTCGACTGAATAAACTGGAGGATAAAATAAGTATTATTCAAAAAGATTTGCTTCGTTTCCAGCCTAAGAAAAAATTTGATATTATATTTTCCAATCCTCCTTATGTCAGAAAACATCGAGGTCATTTAAGTCCTTCTGTGGAAAAATCCATCGCTAAACATGAGTTAAAAATTGATATTTTTGGTATAATGCGGAAAACAGGAGAATTGTTGAAAAAAGAAGGAAGGGCCTATTTTATTTTCAGTACCAAAAGGAAAGAGGATTTTACGCAGGCTGTTGAAACAAATGGATTGAAAATCCGATCCGTTCGGTTTGTTCATCCTCGTCAGTCCAGCCCTCCCAACTTTTTTCTGACAGAGTGTGATTTCTACTCTGGAAGGGAAGGAGTTTTGCCTCCTTTCACTCTTTATGATGAAGAGGGCAACTATACGAGCGAAGCTGAGGAAATATTTCGGGGAAGGATCAATGCTGAAACTACTTAAAAACCTTAAGGAATTATACAAATACCGAGCACTCATCCAGAATTTGATCAGTCGGGAACTCAAAGCTCGCTACAGGGGAACAATCCTTGGCTTTCTCTGGTCCTTTTTAAATCCCCTGCTGCTGATGATTATCTACACTATCGTATTCGGCTTGATAATTGGACCCCGGGACCCTGCCTTCGGAGGATCTCCTTGGCTGTATGCCCTTTTTCTCTTCTGTGGAGTTTTGCCGTGGACCTGGTTTTCTTCGTCTTCCTTAGAATCATCCAATGTTCTGATGATCCATGGAAATTTGATAAAAAAAATCCTTTTTCCTGCAGAAATTCTTCCTATTGTTGTTGTTTCTTCGAATCTCATTCACTTTTTCTTTGGCCTTCCGATTCTCTTCCTCTTTGTTCCCATTTTCGGGAAAACATATAGCCTTTTCTTGCTCTTCCTGCCTTTAGTCATTTTGGTGCAGTTTGTTTTTTCTCTCGGATTTTCCTTTCTGGTCTCCTCCCTTACAGTTCACTTCAGGGATATAAAGGATATTCTGGCTAATTTGATTACCTTCTGGTTTTTCGCCTCTCCTATAATCTACCCGATGACATTTGGTCCGGTTCAAAATTCACCAATTCTCAAGATATTCCTTAACTTAAATCCTATGACGCATATCATGATGGGCTATCAAAATTGTGTTTTTTTCGGAACAATGATTCACTGGAAAAGACTTGGAGTAACCTTTATAGTTTCTATAGTTTTGTTTTTCATCGGATATTACATTTTTGATAGGCTGCGTGATTCTTTCCCTGAGGAGGTTTAATTGGTAGCTATTGATGTGGATAATGTGACTCGTATTTACCAGAAATTCTCTGCTCGCCACCGCTTTCAAACCTTCAAGAGTGCTCTGCTAAAAGGCGATATTTTTAACTCTTTGCAGGCTGATGAATTGGTGACAGCCCTTGACAAAGTTAGTATCAAAATTGAAAAGGGGTCCACGTTTGGTTTAATCGGCGAAAACGGATCTGGCAAAAGCACGCTCCTCAAGCTCATTGCTGGAATCGCCAAGCCTACCTCTGGTCGTGTTGCGGTCGAGGGAAAGGTTTCGGCGCTGATCGAACTGGGAGCCGGTTTCCATCCTGAAATCTCCGGCAGAGAAAATGTCTACATTAACGGTATCATGCTCGGTCTGACCAAGAGGGAAATCAATCAAAAATTCGATGATATTGTCAGGTTTGCAGAGTTGGAAGAGTTCATCGAGGCTCCAGTCAAGACTTATTCTTCAGGAATGTACATGCGCCTCGGTTTTTCAATTGCTATCAATGTCAATCCTGAGATTCTGCTGATTGATGAGGTCTTGGCCGTAGGAGATGCTTCCTTTGTGCCCAAGTGTCTGGAACGAATAGATGATTTTCGCCGAAGAAAAAAAACGATCCTTTTTGTCAGTCATGACTTGTCTACGGTGGAGAAAATTTGCGACCAGGTAGCCTGGCTCAAAGAGGGAAAGATTCAGATGATAGGCGAGCCCAAGAGGGTGAATGATGCCTACCTCCTGGATATTGCTGAAAAGAGGGAAGGAGATTTCCAGATCCGTCAGAAGGATATCCAGGAGGAAATAGAGAAGGAAGAGGAATGGGAAGAGGAAAGAAGAGAGGGCAGATGGGGAAAGAGAGAGATTGAAATAAAGAAAGTATGCCTGAAAAGTCTGGAGGGCAAGGAAAAACATGTTTTTTCTGCTGATGAAGGAATGATCATCGAGATGGACGTGGGCTCTTCCACCGAGATCAAAGACTTTGTTTTTGGCGTTGGTATATTCAATTCTCAGGGTATCTGCTGTTATGCCACAAATACTCATCTGGAGGATTTTGAATCTCTTTCTCTTAAAGATGAAGGGAGAGTCCTCTGCAAGATTGAAGAATTAAATCTTATAAATGGAACCTATTACCTGGATGTGGCTACTCATAAGAAGGATGGTTACCCTTATGATTATCACCGCAACCTTTATTCCTTCATGGTTCATTCTCGATACAAGGATGAAGGGGTGGGTCGGCTAAAACATACATGGAGTTTTTCTAAAGATATCAAGACAAAACCGCCAAAGAAATTGTAAGGTTTGATTCATTAACCCACCAATAAAGATGTGATGAGGAAGAAAATATATAGCTTGGATGACCTTTTAAAAATCCGAAAGAAACTCAAACAACAGGAAATTAAAGTTGTTTTCACAAACGGCTGTTTTGATCTTCTCCACAGCGGCCATATTCACCTTTTCAAAGAGGCTAAGAAGTGGGGAGATACTCTAGTGGTGGCAGTCAATGACGATTCTTCAGTCAAAAAGATAAAAGGAGCCTCTCGCCCCATCTTTCCTTTAGAGGAGAGATTAGAAATCTTAGAGGCACTTGAAGAAATTGATTACCTGACTTACTTTTCTGAGGAAACCCCTCAAGAGATTATCGCTGCTTTGCTTCCTGATGTTCTTGTCAAGGGAGGAGATTGGAAACCAGATGAGGTAGTCGGAAGGGAAGAGGTTGAGGAATCAGGAGGAGAAGTGAGGATCATTCCTTTTCTCGAAGGAAGATCCACTTCTGAAATAATAAAAAGAATCGTTCATTCCGCGAAAGAGAAATAAAAAAGCTCGCCGT
>CAZSPM010000146.1:0-5889 GCA_964608785.1 uncultured Eubacteriales bacterium | reverse complement strand
TCCCTCTCCCAATTCATAGCCCACATGCCGGTTCCGACTCAATTTCCCAGTGCAGGTGAGGACAAGATCGCCAATCCCGGCCAAACCTGAAAAAGTTTCCATCCTTGCTCCTAATTTTATACCAAGTCTCGTCATCTCCGCTATCCCTCGTGTGACTAATGCAGCTATCGAGTTACTCCCGAATTGAAGAGCATCCGAAATGCCGGCCGCAATGGCGATGACGTTCTTAAAGGCGCCTGCCAATTCTACTCCAGTTATATCGTCAGATGTATACGTTCGAAACATGAGACTTGAGATGAAATGCTGAACTTTTTGGGCCAGATCTGAATCTTTAGAAGCTAGGACTACCGCAGTAGGATGTCCTTCGACGACTTCTCTGGCAAAACTCGGGCCGGATAAGACAGCAATTCGGGAAGTAAAAAATGGGGAGAAGGTTTCTTCCATCACTACACTCATACGTTTCAAGGATTCCTCTTCTATTCCTTTTGTCAGGCTAACGATGATATTGTCAGACGAAAGATTAAGAGCGAGTTGTTCATAAATCTGTCGACAGAATTGAGAAGGCACAGCTATGAAAACTATTTCTGAGGAAGCCACAGCGTCTTTCAAGTCATTGAAAAAAGAAACAGTAGTGGGAAAATCAAATCCGGGCAGAAAAGAGCTGTTTTGTTTGTGCTGTTTTGTTTCCCTATAAACATCTTCTTCTCTTATCCAAAGCCGGGTTTCTATCTCCAGGCGTCCAAGATAAAGAGCAAAAGCACTTCCCCAACTCCCCCCACCGATAACACTGGCTTTCATCAGATTCTCTCTCCCAATTTTCTTTCTTTGCCTTTAATGAGTCTTTCGATATTCCCCTTGTGCCTCAAAGCAATCAAGGCGAATACAGCTAAACTCAGAACGATGATTTCCATTTCCTCTTGGAACAAAAAGACAAAGAAGGGATAACTCAAAGCACTCAGGATAGAACCCAGGGATACATACCGGCTTATAGCAATAATTATCAAAAAGAGCACCAGACTGAGAAGCAAAGGCTTGAATGCTAAAACAGCATAGACTCCCACTGTTGTTGCTACTCCTTTTCCTCCCTTAAATTTAAGGTAAACCGGAAAGCAGTGTCCGAGGACAGCTAAGAAACCACAGAGGAGGGCAAAAGATCTGTCCGGAAAGATTTTTAACGCTAAGAAAACAGGGAGGAACCCCTTAAGAATGTCTATGAGACCAACGGGAATAGCGTAGCTCCAGCCTTTGAGCCGGAGCATGTTTGTGGCACCTATGCTCTTGCTTCCAAAATCCCGGATATCTTTTTTTTCACGTATTCGAAATAGGATGTATCCAAAAGAGATGGCTCCAAGGAGATAAGAACAGATAGCAAAAATTATTTTCATTTGAGCTCAAATTCGGAAAGAACAGAGTATTCTGCTCCTGAAGGTTTAAGTATACTTTGGAAGAAAGTCAGTTTTTTCACTTGCATTTCTCCAAAGTCTGCTTCCTTGTTTTTTTCTAGAAGGAAGAGGATCTCTTTGAGATGAGATGGGATCTTAACTCTCCCCAGAGTTAAATGGGGATGGAACTTTCGTCTCTCTCTCAGAAAACCCAATTTTTCCAATTCTCCTTCTAGATGGAATTGAAGAGCTTTAAGGGTTTCCTCTTCTTCAATCCCAATCCAGATTACCCTTGGATTTTTCTTCCCTGGAGGAAAAGTGCCAGTTCCTTTCAATTTTAATCCGAAAGGTTTATATTTTTCAGAGATTGCTTTTAAAGCACTTTCGATCTCTCGCACTTTTTCTCCGGGAATTTCTCCTAAGAATTTGAGGGTTAAATGCATGCCCTCTTGTTTGACCCATTTGACATTTCTCGTTCCCCTCATAAGTTTGTCGAGTTCTGTGATTAAAGACAAAAGATTCCTTTTAATTTCGTCGTCGAGTTCTATGGCAATAAAGGTCCTCATCTCAGTCTCGTTTTTTTTGAATCTTGGAGTTTTTCACTTTAACTTTCAGGAGATATCTTCGGAGCATATCCATAGCTTTTTGGCTGGACTGGAATTTTATGGCTTCTCTTTTACCTGAGAAAAGGTTTTTAGAAACCTCTTGACCCTCGTTCCAGGATAAGGCTGCAAAGACAAGCCCTACTGGTTTCTCAGCTGTTCCTCCTGTAGGTCCGGCAATTCCGGTTATGGCAAGGCCATAGCTCGCCTGCGTCTTTTCCTTGATGCCAGAAGCCATGGCTTGAGCGATTTGAGAACTCACTGCTCCGTGTTCTTCAATTAAATCCGGGGAAACACCCAGAAGGTTTATCTTCGCTTCATTACTATAAGCGACCACTCCCTGCTTGAAGTATTCTGAGCTCCCCGATACATTGGTGATACGGTGGCCTAGAAGGCCTCCAGTGCATGATTCGGCCACAGCCAGGGTTTTTTTATTATGGCGCAAAAGTTTTCCGATCACTTCTTCAAGTTCTTCTCCAGAAGTGGAAAATAAGTTATCTCCGAGTCTTTGAAGGATAGTTTTTTCCAGTTTTTGGACCCTCTTTTCTGCATGATCCTGGCTTTCTGTTGAATAGCCAGTCAGATGAATGTCTATTTGTCCTGGATAGGCAAGTGTAGTCAGCTTGAGATAGGGTACTTTAGGATAAGCGTCAAAGATAAGAGTCTCGATCTTTGATTCAGTCAGGCCCGCGGTTTTCAAAACTCTACGAGCTATGAAATTGATCCTTATTTTTTTAAAGCGCGGCCAGACTAAGGACTCGAACATCGGCTTTAGTTCGTGGGGTGGTCCGGGAAGAAGGATAACAGTCTTCTCTTCTGTATCAAGCCAAAGACCAGGGGCTGTGCCGTTTCTGTTTTCTAGAACCTGAGCTCCATCAATAATGTAGGCTTGCTTTTTATTCACGAAAGGCATCGAGAGTCCACGGTGCTTAAATCTAGCCTCTATTTTTTTTAGGAGTTCTTTTTTGAAGACGAGCTTTCGTTCGAGGACAGAAGCAAAGGCTTCTCGCGTTCTGTCATCTCGGGTTGGGCCCAGTCCTCCCATGGCTATGATAATATCTGCATGGGATAGGGCTTCATGGATGCGTTGAGTGAGATCATTCCAATCATCTCCGACTATGGTCTTAAAGGAAACTTCCATGGCCAAGTCGTTCAAGCGCTGAGTTAAATAGAGAGAATTGGTGTCTTGGAAATGAGGAGTAAGAAGTTCTGAGCCGACAGCCACGATCTCGATTTTCAGATCCTTTTTGTTTTTCATTTCAAAATTAAGTAGAGATTGACGACCACTCCGGCGTAAATAGCAGCCACGAGGTCATCTGTCATGATTCCCCACCCCCCGGGGAAATTTTCAATTCTTTTTATTGGTATGGGTTTGATGATATCAAAAATGCGGAAAATGAGGAAACTCAAGAGAAGAGGAAGCCAATCTTCACTCATTCGGAACAGTACAAGGAGCTGTCCAGCCGCTTCATCGATCACAATATTTCTTGGGTCTTTTTTATCTGATTCAGACACACATTTTGATGAAGTGAAAATACCCACAAAAAAGAGGAGAAAGAATATGAAGACGTAAGTAGGCCAGCTGAGTTGGTGGAGAAATAGCTTGTAGAGAAAGACAACGATCAAGCTGGTAAGGGTTCCAGGGGCTATCGGGAAGTATCCTATGCCAAAAACAGTGGCTATGATTTTTGAAACAAGCTTCATTTTACAAGTTTTCCGTATAAATCATATATGTCAACGGCAGTGATTTCAACTTTTTGAATTGTGTTTACGGTTTCAATTGTTTGCGATTGGGGATCAATAAAGATAATTCCATCCACTTCGGGAGCCTGGAACTGGCCTCGCCCAATTAAAGTGCGGGACGCTCCCCTTAGTGTTCCTTCAATCAGGGCATCAATTTGTTTGTTTAGATATTTCAGATTGTTCTGGTAGGATATATCAGCCTGGATTTCCATTATTTTTTCTTTCCTTTTTCGTTTGACGCTTTCTTTAACAGGATCACCTAGTGAGAATGAGTCAGTACCTTCTTCCTGGGAATAAACAAAGACACCCAGTTGGTCGAATTTTGCTGCTTTTACAAATTCTTTTAGATTCTCGAATTCATTTTTGCCCTCCCCTGGAAAGCCGACGACAATGGAGGTTCGAAAGGATATGTCTGGAATTTTTCGCCTTATTTTGTGAAGAAGCCTTAAAGCTCTTTTTCCTTCTAACCCTCTTTTCATTTTTTTTATGATCTGAGGGGCAGAATGCTGAAAGGGGATATCAAGATAAGAGCATATCTTTTCATCCTGCATGACTTCCAACAAGGAATCGCTGATTTCTTCAGGGTAACCATACAGGACACGAATCCACTCGATTTCCTGAATTTTCAGAAGCTCTTTGAGGAGGAGGGATAGACCATCATCTAAGCCCATATCATTGCCAAAATAAGTTGAATCTTGTGAAACAAGGTTGATTTCTTTGATTCCCTGGGAGGCAAGCTGTTCAACTTCTTGGGAAATAGAAGGTATATTGCGAGACCTGTAAGGACCTTTTATCAGGGGAATAGAGCAAAAAGAACATTGGTGAGAGCATCCTTCCGATATTTTTACATAAGTCCATGCAGGGGGGGTCGATAGGTGACGAGGGGATGCGTGATTGTACAGAAAACAGGTTTTAGATTTTTTAAACGGTTTTCCCTGGATAGCCTGAACAATTTTGTCGAAATCCTTAACACCTAACCACAAATCCACCTCAGGATATTTTTTTATTAGGCTTTTTTTATCTCTTTCGATATAACATCCGACTGCAACTATTTTCTTTTCTCGCGCTTTTCTCTTAAGCGTGACAGTTTCTTTCAGTGCTTGGTTTGCCTCTTGTCTGGCTGGTTCGATGAAGCCGCATGTGTTGAGAATAACAATCTCGGCTTCTTCTGGATTAGCAACAAAACTATACCCTGCTTGTGCCAGATAGCCCAGCATTACTTCGCTATCTACAAGGTTTTTCGCACAGCCAAAGCTGATGAGCGCTACCTTGTTATTTTCAATCGGCATTTTCTTTGAATAATCCAGATTAGATTGTAAATCGTAAAGAGCTTTAAGTAAAGTTAACGGGGTCTGTCCCCAACTTGATTGGGGAACGTTCCTTTAGATTAGGAGAATTAGGGATAGATTTTATACAGAAGACGGGGGAAGGGGATGGATTCTCTTATATGTTTGATTTTGCAAATCCAGCCAAGTGTCCTTTCGACACCTAGCCCGAATCCAGAATGGGGGACAGAACCAAATTTTCTGAGATCCAGATACCACTCAAAAGCCTCTCGAGGCAGATTGTGTTCCTGGATTCTTTTCTCGAGAAGGACAAGGTCATGGATGCGTTGGCCTCCGCCGACGAGTTCACCATATCCCTCAGATGCCTGAACATCTACCCCGAGGACTAGATCCGGACGCTCTGAGTCAGGCTCCATGTAAAAAGCCTTAATTTTAGCCGGGAAGTGGGTTATGCAAACAGGAGTATCGAATATCTCGGATATGAGCGATTCATCGGGAGAACCAAAATCATCACCCCATTCCATTTTTGAGCCTTTTTCCTTGATCATGAGGAGGATTTCATCATATTTTTTTCGAGGGAAAGGCCTCTTCACCTTCTCTAAGGATTTAGTATCCCTTTCTAATACTTCTAGCTCATTTTTATTTTTCTCTAGGATGCGTTCGACGATGTAAATCACAAGGTCTTCTGCTAGCTCAGTTATATCTTCCAAGGTGGCAAAGGCAACCTCAGGTTCAACCATCCAGAATTCAATGAGATGCTTTCTTGTTTTTGATTTTTCCGCCCTGAAAGTTGGCCCAAAACAGTAGACTTTGCCGAATGCCATGGCTGTGGCCTCGTTGTAGAGCTGGCCGCTCTGGCTCAAATAGGCTTTTTGG
>CAZSPM010000145.1:0-5890 GCA_964608785.1 uncultured Eubacteriales bacterium | reverse complement strand
CATTGTGATATCACCATGCACACCCTCTCTGCACATGCTACTATTTTTTACCCTCCACGCCGCCACGAGATCATTCTTTTCTCCTGCCTGTCATCAACAATTTCCGCCATCCCTTTTCTCTTTCCATTCTTTATGCCCAACAAATATCCCTTCTTTTTTGCCTTGTAAAATGCTTCAACAGATGGAACAGCGGAACCGTAGACCAGAACGGCCTTTTCTTGCTTTGCTCTGACCCAGGCGCCTTTTCTGGCATCATAGCATGGACTTTCCTGCTGATAGTACGAGTCATCCTGTTCTTCATCGACTATGATTAATCCGAGATTCTCAAGGGGAGAAAAAAGGGCAGAGCGAGGGCCAACCACCACATCCGCCCCTCCCTCTCTTATCTTTTGCCATTCCAGCTCTCTTCTGCTTTCGGATAAGCGGCTGTGAAAAAGCGCCACCCTCTCTCCCAGCTTTTTCTCGAACTTTTCCCTCAGACTCTGAGTCAGGGCAATTTCCGGAACTAAAAACAGAGCGCTTCTGCCTTGGGTCAGTATTTTCTTTATGGAATGAAGGTAAACAGATTCTCTTTTTTCAGAGGGTCCATAGAGGAAGAACGGCGAAAAGAGGTTTTTTTCGATTTTTTCAACGATCATATCTGCGGATCTGAGAGTGTCGGCATCCAGTGAAAAATCTATCTCGAGCTGAGTCTGTGCCAGAGAAGAGAGAGTCTTTCTCCTTCTCTTTACCTTCTTGATGTCACTCTGGATATGAATCAGACCTTTTGTCTCCAATTGAGAGAGAAAATAAGAAAAGTTCTTGACCTTAAATTTCCTTCTCAGAAACTGGTCACTGTAAGGTTTCTTCTGGAGAAAGCCCAAAAACTCTTTTTCCTCCCCTGAGAGGCTTTCTTTCTTAAGGGCGGTGTTTCCCCTTTCAGAAACTGAGATTATTTTTCTGCTTTTTAGAATGAAAGAGGGGGGAAGTGAAGCCTGAAGAAGTTCTCCCCAGGACGAGTAATAATAATCGCTCAATCTCCTTGTGAAAGAAAGGAAAGACGAGGAAAAAACCGCCTGTTCGTCCAGAACCTCCCTGATTTCCTTGAGTTTAAGGTCTGGAGTTAATCGTCTTTTTTTGAGGCCGACGATAAAGCCTGTCAACTGCCTCTGATGGAACGGGACAAGGACTCTTGTCCCGATCTTTGCTTTTTCCCGGTACCATTCAGGAACAGTGTAGGAAAAAGTCTGGTCGAGTGGAAGGGGAAGGATGACTTCAGCGTATAAGGTCATTTCTTGCCCAGGAGGAACATCACTTTTTTCATGTCTTCCCAGACCATTTTCTTGATGCTTTTATTCCCTTCGTTTCTAATGAGGTAGGACGGATGAAAGGTCGGCATCATCTGGATACCATGGAACTCATAAAATTTTCCTCGTAAAGCTGTCATCCCTAGACTGCTATGAACGAAGAAATCCGTAGCCACTTTTCCCAAAGCAACAATGACTCTGGGCTTTATCATCTCTATCTGTTCGAGAAGGTAGCTTTTACATGTTTCCACTTCCTCTTTGTTAGGATTTCTGTTTTTAGGGGGTCTGCATTTGACGACATTAGTGATATAAACATCTTCTCTATTAAATTGCATGGCGTTTATGATTCTTGTGAGAAGTTGGCCCGCTCTCCCTACAAAAGGCCTTCCCTTGATGTCTTCCTCACAGCCTGGCGCCTCTCCGACAAACATGAGCTCTGTCTCCAGGATGCCCTCTCCAGGCACAGCATTGGTCCTCCCTTGAGAAAGCGCGCATTGTTGACAGTTCAGAATTCTCTCTTCCAGAGTAAGAAAACGGGAATCCTTTGTTTTTGAAGAAGATGACGAGAGAAACTCGATGCCAATCTCTGAAAAAAACTTCAGCTTTTCTTCCAGGTTCGTGATGAGTTTTTCAGCTCTTTTTTCCAATGATATCCTCTATTTTATCAAGGACTATCTGACTGATTACCTGTTTGCTTCTCTTCTCAGAGTGTGTGGTCTTGCCGTCGGGAAAAATAATGCTCACCTGATTAAAATCAGACTCAAAACCTATCCCCGCTCCTGAGACATTGTTGGCAATGATCAGGTCAAGGTTTTTCTCCTTTATTTTCTTGAGAGCATTGTCCACAACATTTTCTGTCTCAGCAGCAAAGCCAACAAGCACCTTTTTTCCCTTCCTCATGCCTAGCTTATTTAAAACATCCTGTGTCGGAACAATTTTTACTTTCTCCTGCAATTTTTGCTCTTTCTTTTTGACTTTTTGAGTCAAAATCTCAGCAAATTTGAAATCCGAAATGGCTGCAGCCATGATAACAATGTCAGCCTTGGGATAGAGTCTTAAAATCTCCTTCTCCATCTCCTGAGCTGTCTGGACCTGCCTGAACTCGACTCCCTGAGGCGGGAAAATATGAGTCGGCCCAGAAATGAGAAAAACCTGAGCTCCACGCTTGAGAGCTTCCTCTGCAAGCTCATAACCCATCTTCCCCGAAGATCGATTGGACAGAAAGCGAACAGGGTCCAGGAATTCACGCGTAGGTCCGGCCGTGACCATAACAGCTTTGCCTTTTAAAGTTTCGCTTCTTCTTATCAATCTCAGTCCCTCTTCGACAATCTGCTCCGGGGATGCCAACCGGCCCCATCCTTCCTCCTGGCAGGCCAGATACCCTTTCTCTGGCTCAATGAACTTCACTCCCAGGGCCTGGAGCTTCTTTATATTGACCTGAGTTTGATGATGGAGATACATGGCTTCATTCATAGCAGGAGCTACAAGCACAGGGCATTTGACGGTTAAATAAAAGGTGGATAAAAAATCATCCGCTACGCCAGAAGCAAATTTTCCTATCATATTCGCTGTAGCCGGGGCAACGAGGAGAAGAGATATCTCTCTAGACAGGTTGACATGGGCAATTTTCTCAGAATATTCTTCCTCAAAGGGATCTATTAAAACCATCTGGCCAGAGAGAGAGCCAAAAAGTAGAGGAGAAACGAGTCGTGAGGCATTCTTGGTCATGATGACTTGAACCTGTAGCTCTTCCTTCTGGAAGCCACGGATGATTTCACAGGCCTTATATATACTAATGGAGGAACACAATCCTAATGCAATTTTCGCCTTCTTAGTCTTTTTCATAGGTCCTCAGAAAAATCCCGAAGAATTGGAACCAGTTCTTTTTTGCGGGCCTCGAAGCGGCATCTTGTGCTTAAAATAATGGATTTGAGTTCCATGGCCGCATCATGCAGTTTGTCATTAATAACGATGTAATCAAACTCAGTATAATGCCTAAGCTCTTTTTTGGCTGCCTCAAGTCTCTCTTGGATAGAATCAGCATTCTCATCGCCTCTTTCTTTGAGTCTTCTTTCTAGATCCTTGAATGAGGGAGGAATCACGAAAATGAATGTGGCCTTTTTGTATCTTTCCATCATCTGCTGGGCTCCCTGCACATCGATATCTAAAAGAAGGTCGTCCTGGACTGTTTTCCTCTCGATCTCTCTCCTGGATGTGCCATAATAACGGCCGTGGACAATTGCCCATTCTTCCAGCCTCTCCTCTTTAATCATCTGCTCAAATTCAGCTTTAGTGATAAAATAATAATCTTTGCCTTCTTCCTCTGAGTTTCTCTTTTTACGGGTTGTATGGGACACGGAAAACTGGATATTTCTGACTTCTGTAAGAACACGCTTCACGAGAGTAGACTTTCCGCATCCTGATGGTCCGGTTATGACAAAAATCATGTTTTTCCCCTCATTCTAAATTCTGAACCTGCTGCCGAATGCTCTCTATCTCGCCCTTTATGGCTATCGTTCCTCTGGTTATTTCTATGTCATGAGATTTAGAATTTATTGTATTTGCCTCCCGGTAGAGCTCCTGTGCCAGAAAATCCAACTTCTTTCCCAATGGCTCCTCTGTTTTAACAGAAACCAGCTCCAGCGCATAATCCAGATGGCATTTCAACCTCGCTATTTCCTCACTCATATCATATCGCTGTGCATAATAGGCGGCCTCTTCTACCGCCTTCTCCTCAGAGAGAAGAGCTTCACTGTTTAATTCTCTCAATTGCTGCTTGAATTTTTCGCGAATGAAAGCCGGTTGTTTTTTTGCCAATTTTTCAATCCGATTCACAATCCGCTTTATGCTATGGATATGGATTCGAATCTCTCTAGCTGTTTCTTTGCCCTCTCTCACCCTTGCTTTCAGGACCAAGCCCAATGTCTTCTCAAAACATCTCTCTAGGAAAGCCGCATCTTCCTTTCCAAAATTTTTCCTCCTCAGTTCTACCGCATGGGGAATGCTAAATAAATTATCCACTGATAAATTGATGCTCTTGCCTTGGCCGGAAGAGAATTTCTCTAATGAAGAAATGATTTTCTTCAATAAATCTTCATTGATACGGAAGTCCCAGCTCGCTGGGTCCAAATAAATCAATTCCAGGAAAACCTCGACCTTCCCGCGGTGAAGCTTTCTCTGGCAGATCGTTCTGAGTCTGCTCTCCAATGCCCCGACCTGGGCACCTCGATAGCTCCAGTCTAAGTAGCGGTGGTTCAGAGTTCTGATGCTGAATTTGGCTTTGAGAGTTCTGGAATCAAACCTTTTCTCTGCAAATCCCGTCATGCTCTTGATCAAAGTTTTGCCTCTCCTTCTTCTGGAAATTGCAAATCATATAATTTTTTATAAATCCCGTTTTTCCTGCAGAGTTCTTTATGACTTCCCGTTTCAGCAATCTGTCCCCTATCAATTACTAAAATTTTATCGGCCTTCATTATCGTGGATAAACGGTGGGCAATAACAAAGGTAGTTCTGTTTTTCATAACATTGGCCAAAGCGATCTGGACCAGTCTCTCGGATTCAGAATCCAGGGCTGAGGTGGCTTCATCGAGAATTAGAATCGGAGGATCCTTAAGCAGGGCTCTGGCAATCGTTAACCTCTGTTTTTGTCCGCTGGAAAGCAGGGCGCCTTTTTCCCCGATCCGTGTATCATATCCGAGAGGAAGCTCTTTGATGAAATCATGCGCCTTGGCTACTTCTGCGGCCTTAACAATCTTCTCGATAGATATCTCTTCGAGGCCATAGGCAATATTGTTCCGCACTGTGTCGTTGAAGAGAATGAGCTCCTGAGTAACGAGCCCAATTTGGGAACGAAGCGAAACCAGGTTAACTTCCCGGATATCTATACCATCGATAGTGATCTTTCCTGAGGTCGGCTCATAAAAACGAGAAAGGAGATTGATAACCGTTGTCTTTCCCGCACCGCTTAAACCAACAAGAGCCACGGTTTCGTCGGGCATGACTTCAAAATTGACATTACTGAGAACGGGTCTTATCTCATCGTAGCTAAAAGAGATTTTTTCGAATCTCACTCTCCCCTTAACGGGAGGAAGAAGATAAGCACGGGGATGATCAACAACCTGAGGTTTGTTTCTCAGTATCTCCTTCACTCTTTCATGGCACACAACTCCCTGCTGAATGACATTATTGGCTCTGCTAAGGCGTTTAATGGGAGTGTACATCATGAAAACGGTTACAATATAACTGCCGAAATCGCCCGGACTGATGAATCCATCGGCAATCCTTTTTGTCCCCACAAAAAGGATAAACGCACCGACAATTCCCCCCATGAATTCCATAAAAGGGGATGACAAACTCCCAACCCAGGCCAGTTTTATGCTGGTCTTGAGATAGCTGAAAGTAGTCAGGAAAAACTTCTTTATTTCAAACTTTTCCATGGTAAAGGCTTTGACTATTTTATTCCCTGTAATCGTTTCATGCAGGAATCTGTAAATATCCGCCATTTTAATCTGGTTCAACGAGCTTCTTTTTTTGAGCTGATGGCTGAAGCCAACCAGGGGAATAACTGCCAGGGGAGCTATGATAAGAGATACTAAGGCCAAGTG
>CAZSPM010000144.1:0-5896 GCA_964608785.1 uncultured Eubacteriales bacterium | reverse complement strand
GACCAGCAGTCTATTTCTGCCTTTTATATCAATCCTCTGGGTATTCAGGGAGACACCAGATTTGAGGGCGGACACGAGGATCCCGAAGTTGACATGGTATGGTACAGCGCAGGGAGCATAGATGATAAGGGATATACTCTTGAAATTAAAATTCCCTTTAAAAGTCTTCGTTTCTCTCACAAGAATCCAGTTGAGATGGGAGTCATATCCGAACGGAAGATAACCCGCCGGTCAGAAATGGGAACCTTCCCTCCATTGGATCCCAAACAAGGAGCCAATTTTTTAACTCAGACAAGGACTCTAGTCTTTTATGATATAAAACATTACACCCTCTTCGAGATACTTCCTGGTGTTACCTACAGCCAGAGGAATGAATTGGATAGAGATAAATTAACCTCTGCCGGCGGGGAGGGAGATATCAGCCTGACAGCAAAATACGGGATAACATCCCGTTTGATCCTCGATGGGACCTATAATCCTGATTTCAGCCAGGTTGAGGCAGATGCCGGACAGGTTGATTTTAACCAGAGGTATGCACTCTTTTTCCCTGAAAAGAGACCATTTTTTCTAGAGGGGAGAGAAAAGTTCAATTTTGGCGGTTATCACGGAGGAGATCCTCTCAGCTCCATAGTTCATACGAGGACCATTGTTGACCCCATAATGGGAGTGAAATTGAATGGTAAAATAGGAGATAAGAACACAATTGCATCAGTCTATGCCATGGATGAATTGGCCGAAGAAGCAGTAGAGGATTATGCGCATTTTACAATTTTTCGTTATAAACGGGCGCTCACCAAGGATAGTTTTATCGGTGGATTTTATACAGGTAGAGAACGGGAGAGTGGCTTCAATAGAGTTTTTGGGTTGGATGGACAGATTAGGATAAATCAAGCGAGCATATTTGGATATCACGCTTTCATGTCTCAGACAAAAATGGATGAGGAATCTACGAAAGAGGATGGACACGCATTAAGTCTTCACTATTTATTCAGCGATCGAGATATGATCCTGATGTTCGGGTTACAGGATATCGGAAAAAATTTTCAGACCGAGACCGGCTACATAACTCGGATCGGTATCACCCGATTTAGGTCTGGAATATTAAGGATGTTTCATACGAAATCAAAGGTTATTCAGAGAATCGATCCGATGATCCACAGCTTCCAAATCAGGGATAAATTCAGCGGCCTGTATGAAACGGCGAATGCCTTTGATATAAGGTTTATTCTAGGGAGAAGTTCGAATATTCGTTTTGGTTGTAGCTATGCGACCGAGGTTTTTTTGGATGAGAAATTCAGTGGAAGTGGTGTTAGGATTAGTGGCGGAAGTCAGTTTACAAAGAAGTTATATTTCTCCCTGAATTACAATTATGGAAAAAAAATTCGTTATATAAGTGATCCATACCAGGGAAAGGGAAACGATGCTTCGGCAAGAATTGTCTATCAACCATCCGAGAACCTTCATGCAGACCTGAGTCTCACCTTTTCTGATTTCTATCGGGACTCTGATTCAGAGAAAGAATATGACTACACGATTCTCCGCAGCAGAAATACCTATCAGGTGAACAAGTACCTGTTTTTCCGGGCAATTGTCGAATATAACTCCTTTTACAAACGGCTGATGACCGATCTGCTCGCTTCCTTTACTTACATACCAGGAACTGTGATCCACATCGGCTACGGATCGCTGTATGAAAAGATTAAATGGATAGATGGTGAATACAGGACTTCGGATAGCTTTCTCGAGATAAAAAGAGGATTCTTTTTCAAAGCTTCTTTCCTGTGGAGAATTTAATCTGCTCGTTTTCTTACGATATTTTTATAAAGGGCAAAGCCTGAGATGACAGAGATGACGAGAAAAATGACACCCGTTTCCAGCTCTTGCAGGATAATTTTCCCCATACCAAATAGAGTACTGTAGACAAACATCGTTCCCAATAACCAGTTCATTATATCTACGAATATTGTCACTTTTTCTTTCGATTCTTCTTTAATCTGCTCTCTAACTGGCCTCCATAGGCCCCCCGGTGCGATTTTTTTATAAAACCTGATAAGATGTTCCCTTTCCACAGGATGAGTCAAAAATGTTATGAGCACCCAGATAAGCGTGGTTATCCCTACTGTTATGAGCATTCTGTAAGCCCAGTTTAAGTCTCCCTCTTCACCGAGAGGTGTGAATTTTAATAATGAAACAGCCACAATAAGAGATGATGTCATTGCTGCAATTTCACTCCAGGCATTGATCCTCCACCAGTACCATCTCAGGATATACACAAGACCTGTTCCTGCACCAATTGCTAAGAGGAGTTCCCACGCTC
Organism: uncultured Eubacteriales bacterium; assembly: GCA_964608785.1. GTDB lineage: Bacteria > Acidobacteriota > Aminicenantia > Aminicenantales > Aminicenantaceae. The sequence goes on along the minus strand of CAZSPM010000144.1, from coordinate 3,579 downwards.
CCTTAATACTATCCATCCAGTAAGCAGTAAATCCACCCAAAACCATGATGAGAACCACTGTGATTCTGGAAATCAATACATAATGCGATGATTTTGCATTTCGCTTGATAAATCGTTTGTAGAAGTCATTGACGATGTATGACGCTCCCCAGTTGAGCTGAGTGTCGATAGTCGACATAAAAGCAGCAAAAAAGGAAGCGATCATCAAGCCCTTAAGTCCCATGGGCAGAAAATCCATCATCATCTTTGGATAGCCGATTTTCGGGTCTGCTAAATCTGGGTAAACAACGAGTGAGACCAGAGCCACAAGGATCCATGGCCATGGTCTCAAGGCATAATGAGCAATGTTGAACCATAATGTAGAGAACATGGCATGTTTCTCATTCTTGGTGGCAAAGATCCTCTGTGCGACATACCCTCCGCCGCCAGGTTCTGCTCCTGGATACCAGGTTGACCACCACTGAACAGCAACATAGACAAAGAAAGTTAGGATTGGCATCGTAACTGAGCCAATTTCTGGGAAAAAGTTCAGAGCATTGGGATGAGTAGAGACAACTTTTGATTTAAGCGCTTCTATCCCGCCCACATGCTGAACCGATATCACTGCTAGGGATATCGATCCAACCATGGCGATGATGAACTGCAGAAAGTCGGTGATGACTACTCCCCAGAACCCAGAAAGGACCGAGTAAAAGACTGCTATTATGAGTGACGCCACGATGGCCTGCCATTTTGGGAAGGCAAAAGTGACTTCCATTATAGAGGCCATGGCTATTATGACCCAGCCCATGATGATGCAATTGATGGGAAGCCCAAGATACAATGCGCGGAACCCTCTGAGAACCGCTGCGGATTTTCCTGAGTACCTCACTTCAGTAAATTCTACATCAGTTATGACCTCAGACCTTCTCCAGAGTTTGGCGAATAGAAATACTGTCAGCATTCCACCGAGGACCATGTTCCACCAGAGCCAGTTGCCAGCTATTCCGTTTTTTGCCACTATTTCTGTTACTGCAAGAGGAGTATCGGCAGCAAATGTTGTCGCCACCATAGAAGTTCCAGCGATCCACCAGGGTAAGGTGCGTCCTGAAACAAAGTAACTTTCTATATTTTTCCCTGCCCTTTTTGAGAAATAAATGCCCATGCCAAGGGCAAAGATGAAATAGGCGATTATCAAGCTCCAATCTATTAAAGGCAGGTTCATTTTTTATTGACCTATATTAAGTTCGTTCGAACCATAAATCAAGCCAATGGAGTCAGACCTTGAAAACTTTCTGTCATTCTTTAGGTTCCATCGGGATTGAAGAAAATGTCATTCCCGCAGAAGCGAGAATCCAGGACTATTCACTTTCTGGATTCCTGCTACCTGCTTCCGCAGGAACAAGCCACGCAGGAATGACAGAAAGTTTTCAAGGTCTGACCCCGATGATTCGAATCAATACCCCACTTTTTGTCATAGAGCCGCCAGTGGGGACCCCATTGACATAAATATTGACATAATCATCGTTCAATATTATAAGGTTTTTTAAGGCTGTAATTCATGATCAATTTTGGCTTCTTAGACTGGTTTTGGCTTGTGATATTTATTGTTCTCATGGTCTTCTGCGGCGCTCTCTTCTACAGGCTAGGGAAGAGGTCTATGTCAGATTTTTTTCTGGCTGGCCGGGGTTTGCCCTGGTGGCTGCCTGCTTCCTCTGTCTATGCCACACATTCGGCAACTGACACACCAATGTGGATCAGCGGAGTCATCTACCAGGACGGCCTCAGAGGCATTTGGTACACTTTTTTCTCCGCCTGGTGTGCGATATCTGCCTTTGCATCGACAAGAATTTTCCGCCGCTCTCTGGCCTATACTCAAGCCGAATGGCAAACTCTTCGCTTCTCAGGTTTAGGTGCTGAACTTTTACGGGGTTGGATCGCAGGCTGGCAGGTGTTCATGAACATGTTTGTCTTGGGCTGGGTAGGAATAGCCATGGGAAAGATCTGTAATTATCTTTTTAACTGGCCTGAATGGCTAGGCCTAGTACTTTTCTCTTCACTCTGTGCTATTTATGTTTTGGCAGCCGGCTACTGGGGAGTAGTCATGGCTGACTTCCAGCAGGGTGTAATCGCTTTTTCAGTCATTATACTTGTTTCCATATGGGGAATCGTGGCTGCGGGGGGGCCCCAGGGAATCATGAGTAAGTTGGAATTGCTGGGACAGAGTTGGCGGCTGAATCCTTTTGCTTTCAGCGGAGTGACCTCTGGCGAATTTCCCTTGGTATGGTTTCTGACTATAATAGTCATAGCTATTATCGGAGGATTTGGCATGGGAACCTCCATTGATTGGTATCCTGAAGCTCAGCGTATTCAGTCTGCCCGTACTGTCCGTGATGCCAGCTACAGCATCTGGGCAGGCTCAGCTTTGATCATTATCCGGAATTCTCTCTGGGCCGTTGCTATCCTTGCCTTTTTTTCACTTTATCCCAACATTCAATCCACTGCTGATTATGAGATGGCTTGGTACCGCCTTGGATTTGAATTTTTGCCCGTTGGCCTTGTTGGATTTTTCTTTGCCGCTATAGTGGCGATTCACCTCTCTACCATCTCTACTCACCTCAATCTGGGTGCTGCGTATGCAACCCGGGACCTCTATCACCATTATTTCAAGCCAAAAGCAACTGAAAAAGAGTTGATTTGGGTAGGGAGAATTTCGACTCTCATCCTGCTTCTCGGTTCTTTCTTTTATGGTTTAATGATGCAAGAAATAACACAGTGGCTCATTTTTGCCATTTGGATAATGACTGCCGGTATTTGGCTGCCTTCTATTCTTCAGGTGGTATGGTGGCGCTTCAACTCATGGGGATACCTTTCCTCTTGGATTGCCAATCTAGGGTTGAGCTGGCTCGTTGTCTGGATTCTCCCTGAGTTTAACGTTTTTCCACCACTACCGAGACATTTTCAGTTCTGGATAATGATGATTTTGGGAGCTATGATTTATCTCCCCCTCACTTTTTTAACGAAGCCCGAAGATATGGACCGTCTGGTTAAATATTATGTGATGTCTCGGCCGTTAGGCCGCTGGAAGCCGGTGCGGGAAGAAGCAGAGAGGAGAGGGCTGTTGCGATTCAATGATGAACGAAGTAAAGGAGGGCATAAATGAGCTGGATAAAAAAGAGGTGGACACCTCAGGAAGCTGATCGATGGACAAAGGAGGATTATATTTCTTTTATAATATCTCCTTTGGTCTATTTCTTATTGGCTCTGGGAGTTGCCTTCAGCCTTCTTTTGCTCTGGTATGGCTGGATTATATTGGGAGCTAGTTTAATTTTACTGGTGGTTATGATTAAGATCATTGATCCAAAACTCAAGGCGATCTCAGAAGATTATGAAATGAAGCAGAGGAAATACCTTGAGGATTTGGTAAAAATTGCCAGGTGGGAGGAGGAAATGAGTCAGAGCCTTTCTGTTGTTATAGAGATGTCTGAATATGTATCGACCGTCTCGTCTTTTTCAACTCTGTTCTACCTGCACAGCCGTTTCCACCCATTCGACCTTGATAACCGGCACGCTGAGTCGGAAGTTTATGAGAACGTGCCT
>CAZSPM010000143.1:0-5899 GCA_964608785.1 uncultured Eubacteriales bacterium | reverse complement strand
TCAGCCATCCCTTCTATATTACCCCCCCAAAATCTCGGAAATCTAATAAAGGAAAGGAAAGAAGGAAAAAAACTCTTCCTAAGCGAAAACACAGGAAGCCATTTGAAAACTATTCTGCTCCAAAATTCTGGCTCGCAGCAAAAAAAAGAACACACCCCCACTTCTGTGGTAATACTTGTGGGTCCTGAAGGCGGCTGGACAGCAGAGGAAGAGAGTTTTATTTCAAACAACGGTTACGATGCAGTCAGCCTCGGCAACTATATATTGAAATCAGAGACAGCAGCCATTTCGAGCATGGCAATAATTTCCCATTTTTGGAATTCATAAGATGTTTCTTCAAGGACAGAAAGTAGGCAAATACGAAATTTTGCGTTCTTTAGGCAGCGGTGGGTTTGGAGCTGTTTTTCTAGCTAGAGACACCTGGCTCAACATAAAGGTAGCTATCAAGGTTCCTCACAAACAGTCATTAGAGCTTTTTAAACTTCTTAAAGAACCAAGACTCCAGGCAGCCTTGAATCATCCGAATATCGTCAGGATTATATCAGCCGAAAAGAAAAACAAGGTCTTCTTCATGGCTATGGAGTACGTCAAAGGAAAAACTCTAGAAAAAGTTTTGGAAAAGGAAAAAGTCTTAGATTGCGAAACAGCCATAAATTATATTACACAGATTTCATACGGAGTGGATCATGCCCATAAAAATAAAATCATCCATCGCGACATAAGGCCCTCAAACATCATGATCTCAGAAGAGGGTACCTTAAAAATAACAGATTTTGGAACCTCTGCCTGGCTGGAAAATGTTCCTTATGCCTCAACTCGAATTGGATCTCCTCCCTACATGGCTCCAGAACAATTCCTTGGAAAAGCGACTTTCAGTTCAGACATTTATTCCACAGGATGTATTTTTTATGAAATGATTCTCGGGAGACCTCCAATCTTCGACCCTGATCCTTTCAAAATCCTGGAAAAGGCCCAAGAAGGAAAAATCACACCTCCCCGCCTGAAAAACAACACAATTCCCAAAGAGATTGACAACATTATCATGAAGTGTCTAGCCAATAAGGTTGAAGATAGATATCAAAAGGCTTCGGAAATCATAAGAGATATATCGCGTTTTAAAGGTAAAGATCAAAAAAAGTCAGAAATTGAAGATATATGGAGAAGGATAAAGGCAAGAGAAAGGCAATCATCTCCGTTGTGCTGGAATTGCCGTCGGCCATTGCCTTATAAAACAAAAAATTGCCCTCATTGTGGAGAAACGGTTTGATGTCTTTGGCGTAACCCCTCTGATTGACTTAATAGGGTAATTAAGATAACATGATTTACTTGTCTCGAGCGATATTATCTAACATCAATAAAATTCACAAAATACATATAAATTAACTTCCAAGAGGAGTCATATAGATGAATTTTTCGCTTACTTAAAGGGCGAAAAAGAGGATGTCTATTATTGGCTCACATATTTAAATCAGCATTTAGGAGGAGAAAATCATGGATATAGAAGAACTTTTAAAAATGGCAATTGAAAGCGATGCTTCCGACCTTCACCTTAAGGCCGGAAATAATCCTATTCTTCGTATCAATGGTGAGCTCAAACCTTTAACCAGTTTCCCCAGGTTAACTGCAAAAGATACCGAAGAGCTCTGTGACCAGATCGTCGAAGATGATCAGAAGCAAAGGCTAAAAGAAGATCTTGATTTAGATTTAGCCTATAGCTTCCCTGGCTTTGGCAGATTCAGGGGAAGTATCTACCACCAGCGAGGATCGAAAGCTATCGTTTTGAGAATTATTCCGTTAGAGCCCCGAAGCATCAAAGACCTGCTATTGCCTGAAGCTTTGGAGAAAATCTCAATGGAACAGAGGGGCTTGGTTGTGGTGACTGGAACTACCGGAAGCGGAAAAACCACTACCCTGGCCGCAATGGTTAATCACATTAATACACACAGGATAGAAAATATTATTACCATAGAAGACCCGATAGAATACCTTCACAGAGATATGAAGAGTACCATAAGCCAGAGAGAAGTTGGAGTAGATACGACGGGCTTTTCCAGAGGGATTAGGGCTGCCCTGAGGGAAGATCCTGATGTTATTCTTGTGGGAGAGATGAGAGACTTGAATACAATAGAAACAGCTCTTACGGCTGCTGAAACAGGACATCTTGTTTTCAGTACTCTCCACACCCTAGATGCCATTGAAACAATAAACCGTATCATATCTGTTTTTCCCCCACATGGCCAGAAGCAAGTCAGGTGGCAGCTATCCCAAATTATGAAAGCCGCAATCTCCATGAGGCTTATTCCCCGAATGGATGGGAAGGGAAGAGTACCTGCTGTAGAAGTCATGATCAATACTCCCTATATTAAAGATTGTATTAGTTTCAAGGAAAAAACGGTCCTCATCAGAGATGCAATCGAACAAGGTGTCTCGCACTACGGAATGCAGACTTTTGACCAATCGATATTCCAGCTATATAAAGACGGCTTTATCTCTTTTGAGCAGGGAATGAGGTATTCCTCTAGTCCTGACAACTTTAAATTAAGGGTATCCGGTGTTCAGTCGACATCAGACGTGGCGCTAGAAGAGATAGAGCAGGAACTGATGAAGATCGAACCTGAAAAAGAAGAAGAAAAAGTAAAAGAAGAAGAAAAAGACGAAGAAGAACCATTTTAAATGAAAGCCCAGGAGATAAGAGAAGCTTTCTTAGATTTTTTCGCCAGCAAGAACCATAAAATAGTCAAGAGTTCTTCTCTCTTTCCAAAGGACGATCCCACAATTCTGTTTGCCAATGCGGGAATGAACCAGTTTAAGAATATATTCCTAGGTCTTGAAAAAAGAAGCTATAAAAGGGCCGCTTCTGTCCAAAAGTGCATGCGGGTAAGCGGCAAACATAATGACTTAGAGCAGGTAGGAAAAACAAACAAGCACCACACTTTCTTTGAGATGTTGGGAAATTTCTCCTTTGGCGATTATTTCAAGGAGGAGGCTATTGAATTTGCCTGGGAGCTAGTCACAGAAATCTTCAAGCTAGAACAGGATAAAATATACGCCTCAGTATATGAAGAGGACGAGGAGGCTTTCAAGATCTGGAATGATGGTATCGGACTATCTCCTGACAGGATATTCCGCTACGGGAAAGAAGATAATTACTGGGCTATGGGAGACACAGGACCATGCGGTCCCTGTTCAGAAATCCACTATGATATAGATTCTGGAATGGAAGAGGGGGAACCTTCTGCCTTAATAGCCGAGGGAAGTGACCGTTTCTTAGAGCTTTGGAATCTGGTTTTTATGCAGTACCATCAAGACGAGAAAGGCAAGCTCCACAACTTGCCGTCTCCATCGATTGACACAGGAATGGGGCTTGAAAGAGTGGCTGCCTCGCTTCAGGAGAAAAAAAGCAATTTTGACACAGATCTCTTCCTTCCTCTTATAGAAGCTGTGTGCGATATCGCTCAAAGAGAATATCCTTCTCATGATGAAGGGGACATTTCCGTCAGGATTATAGCTGACCACATAAGAGCCGTATCCTTTTTAATCACGGATGGCATCATGCCCTCCAATGAAGGTCGGGGATATGTGTTGCGGAGATTAATCCGGCGCGCTTTCCGCCATGGGAATTTAATAGGAATACAAGAGCCCTTCCTTTACAGGCTAGTTGGAGTCGTTTGTGATATTATGAAGGACGCCTATCCAGAACTTCTTCCCTCGACGACTTATATTGCAAAGCTCTGCCAGTCAGAGGAAAAACGCTTCTCAATGACGCTTTCCTCAGGACTCCCCAAATATAACCAGCATATTGAAGAAAGCGAAGTAAATAAAGAAGGAAAGAAGGTCCTTTCAGGAGAAAAAGCTTTTAAATTATATGATACATTTGGCTTTCCTCTTGATCTTTCTAAGCAATTAGCAGACGAGAGGGGTGACACGACCGTAGATGAGGAGGGCTTTTATATCGAACTAAATAAGCAGCGACAGAAAGCACGCCTCGCATGGGAGGGAGCGTCCAAACAAAAGGGAAAAAAGGTCTATGAGAAACTCAAGGACCTTCGTGTTCGCTATGTTGGCTATGAAAAAGAGAAGGTCTCTGAAGCTAAAGTTATCGCTCTTTTGAAAAACGGACAGGAGGTTCAGGAGCTTAAGGAAGAAGATTCTGGAGAAATCTTTCTCAACCACACTCCTTTCTATTCAGAAGCCGGTGGACAGACCGGCGACTCGGGAATTTTGAAAAATCCACACTTCTCAGCAGTGGTCGAGAATGCTTATTATCCTATTCCCGAACTCATCGCCCATAAAGCAAAAGTGATTTCAGGAAGAATAAAAGTAGACGACCTTGTGGAAGCAGCTGTGGATGCTTCAAAGCGAAGTGCCATAAGCAACAACCACACCGCTACTCATCTACTCCACGCCTCTCTCAGACAGATCCTTGGAGATCACGTTAAACAGGCCGGGTCCCTTGTTTCGGCATCACGTTTCAGGTTCGATTTCACACATTTTGCCGCTTTAAGCAGCTCTGAATTGAAACAAATCGAATCCCTTGTTAATGAAAAAATAAGAGAAAATATTCCGGTTGTCACCAACGTCACAACTCTTGAGGAAGGGCTTAAAGAAGGAGCAGTAGCCATTTTCGAAGAAAAATATGGCGAAAAAGTGAGAATGGTCATGATCGATGATTTTAGCAAGGAGCTCTGCGGTGGCATTCATGCACACTCCACAGGACAGATAGGTCTGTTCACAATTATTTCAGAATCCAGTATTGCCGCCGGGATGAGGAGGATCGAGGCACTCACAGGAGAAGAAGCCTTGAATCATGTTCAAGAAAACGAAGAGCTTATAGGTGAGATCCAACAATCTCTAACTTCTACAAGAAAGGAAATCCTCAAGCAAATTGATAAGCTAAAGGATACATTAAAAGACAGAGAGAGAGAATCCAAGGCGCTGAGGCAAAAACTGGCAAATCTCAAATACGAGAAGAGAGATGATCAGGTCAGGAAGGTCAAGGACGTTCCTGTTCTCGTTCAAAGAACAGAGGAGCTAAATACTACTGAATTGAGAGCGCTTGCTGATTCTCTCAAACAAAAAATCGGCTCAGGGATTGTCATCTTGGGAGCTGTTTCTGGGGAAAAAGTGTTTCTTATCATTGGGGTGACGAAAGACCTAGTGGAACGCATAAAGGCCAATGAATTGATCGAAGAGATCGCTCCAACGATAGGCGGAGGCGGAGGAGGACGTCCTGAATTTGCCCAAGCTGGCGGAACAAAACCTGAGCAGCTGGACTTAGCGTTAAAAAAGAGTTATTCTATCATAGAGAGGATGATTGGGTAGAATTTTATCGATTCGGGAGAATGCTTCAACTGACCACTTTTGAGAGGGGAGTACATACTTAGTCTTTGTGGGTTAAAAAATATTGCTAAAATTCACCCCTAAAGAGGATTGAAATTATTTTAGAATTTTGCCATCATACATGAAACTGCAGATGAAAATAAGAAATCTTAAGGATTCAACATCCTCCTGGTTGAAGTTTCTCATCGTTTTAGGACTTTTTTTGTTTTATGCTCTCCACTCGACGAATGCAGAAGCCACAGGTGTCTCAGAACTAAAGAATAAATACGACCATTTAGTTAGAACAATTGCCAGTGATTATAACATTGATCCCCAACTTATCCATTCGATAATCCTCGTCGAATCAAACTACAACAAATTTGCTGTGTCATCCAAGGGAGCTATGGGGCTCATGCAACTGATGCCTGAAACAGCGAAGGATTATGGTGTGAAAAATGTATTTGATCCTTCCGACAATATCAGAGGGGGAGTTAAATATCTCAATGATCTGATAAATCGTTATAATGGAAACCGGGCCCTTTATCTGGCCGCCTATAACGCCGGTCCAGAAGCCGTAAAG
>CAZSPM010000142.1:0-5945 GCA_964608785.1 uncultured Eubacteriales bacterium | reverse complement strand
GGCGCGCCCCTGGGTTTCAAAGCCACTCCAGGTCTTATTTCTCGGGCGCGACCAGCCTCCCCCTGTTGTTCCCACATTAAAACAAGCTCACCCCCAAAGGCCCTGGAACGAGCCACTTTCTGAAATTCGAATTGATTTCGAAAATCTTGAACGGCGTATCGTTCAGATTCCACTCGAGCCTCATGACTACGCTGGATTAGCTCTGGGCAAACCGGGTGTGCTTTATCTTTTTATCTCCAAATGGCCGATGACTCCAGGAGCCACAGGCTATGTGCCGATTGCTCTTTACAAACTCGACCTTCAGAAACCGACTCGGATAGAAAAATTTTTTGATGACACAAGCGGTTTTTCGCTCTCTTATGATAAAAAAAAGATCCTCTACGGTCGCGGTGGAACTTGGGTCATATCCGATGCAGATAGAGCCGTATACATGAGGGAGGGACGGCTCGATCTGGAAAACCTTAAGGTAACTTTAAATCCAAAGCTTGAGTGGAAGCAGTTGTATCGTGAAACATGGCGCCTGATGCGGGATTATTTCTATGACCCTGGTCTTCATGGACATGATATTCAGAGACTTGAAAAGTCTTATGCATCTTATCTTCCGACTGTGACTCGGCGCAGCGATCTGAATCTCCTTTTCAGGGAAATGTTGGGCAGTGTTTCTGTGAGTCATCTATCTGTGGCTGGGGGGGATATTCCTCGGAGGAAAAAGCCTTTAAAGCGAGTCGGCGTGCTGGGGGCAGATTTTGAGCTTGATCGAGAGTTTTACCGGATCAAGCGCATATATCGGTCAGGACACTTCACCTCCACGAATCCTTTATTGAGAGGTCCCTTGGACCAACCTGGCATTGACGTTCAAGAAGGAGACTATCTCTTAGCAGTGGACAAAGAAAAGGTAGATTCGAGCAGGAATGTCTTTTCCTACTTTGAAGGAAAAGCCCATCGTCCTGTAAAAATCACAGTGGCCTCAAGCCCCAATGACCTAGATAAGCGCACTTTTGCTGTGGTTCCCCATATTGGAGCAGGCGCCTTACGCAAGGTGAATTGGGGAGAAAGGAATCGCCGCCTGGTCGAAGGCCTTTCCGGAGGAAAATTGGCATATATTTATGTTCGTAACTACGGCGGTGGAGTGGAAGATTTTATAAGAGAAATCCTGGGCAAAACGGATAAGAAAGGGCTCATCATTGACCAACGGTATAACCCAGGAGGAACTACTTCTGATAGCCTTATTGAGGCTTTGAAAAGAGAAACTATTTACTATTATGCATACCGACATGGAGAGGATTTTCCTGTTCCGCCCGTTACTTTTCCAGGTCCCAAGGTCTTGGTCATCAACGAAGAAAATTTCTCAGCCGCTGAGACCTTTGCTATGATGTTCAAACTGGCTAAAATGGGAACGATTGTTGGCAAACGTACTGGCGGAGGCGGAATCGGGACTGCTCTCTTTTATCCTCCATTGATTGATGGAGGCCGAATCAGAATTCCCAATAGAGCGGCTTATAATCTTTCCGGTTCCTGGGAGATTGAGAACCATGGTGTGACTCCGCACGTTGAGGTGGATTTTCTTCCAAAGGATTGGATCAAAGGTCGTGATCCTCAATTGGAAAAGGCGGTTGAAATCGCTTTGAATGCCATTGAAAAAGAATCGCCTAGATCTCGAAAACGCCCAAAATATCCGAACCATAAAAAATGATTCAAATATTATAGAAATGCTGATTAATCCAGGTTCACAATAAGGAGAATACAATGAACAGCAAGAAATACTTTGACGAAGTGGCTCACAAATGGGACGAGATGAGGAAAAGCTTCTTTTCAGAAGAAGTTAGAGAAAAAGCTTTTTCTGTCGCAGGAGTGAAAGCAGGGGAGACGGCTGCTGATATCGGAGCAGGAACTGGCTTTATCACAGAAGGCCTGATTCATAAATGTCTGAAGGTCATTGCAGTTGACCAGTCTGAAGCAATGCTGGAAGAGATGGAAAAGAAGTTCGCCGATGCCAAAGACGTTGAATACTGCAAGGGAGAGGCGGAAAAATTGCCTATTTTAGATGATGCAGTCGATTATGTTTTCGGCAATATGTATCTGCATCATGTTGAGCATCCCCTGGAAGCGATAAAGGAAATGGTGAGAATCTTGAAACCGAACGGCAAACTGATTATCACGGACATGGATGAGCATGCATTTGATTTTTTGCTGAAAGAGCATCATGACCGCTGGATGGGTTTCAAAAGGGAAGATATAGAGACATGGTTTAAAGAGGCTGATCTCAGGGCTATAGTTGTGGATTGTATAGGGGAGTGCTGTGCTCAGTCAGGCTTAAAAGATGAATTCGCAGAAGTCAGTGTATTTGTGGCTTCCGGCCTGAAGTAAAAGAACAACATCAAAAAAAATTCCAAAAAAGACTTGACAAATCATATGCATAGTCTTATTATTCTTAATATTCAGAATATTCAGAAAATGATAAAAATTGAAAACACCTTATTTAACTAGGAGTTAAGATGGCCAACAAAGAAAAAGACAAGCAAAATTGTGCGCCCAAAGCCATATCTATGTCTTGTTGTAGAGTCGAAGCAGTCATAAGTGTTGACGAAAGGGGACAGACAGTTCTTCCTAAAGAGTTAAGAGATAAGGCGAAAATTCGTGCCGGTGATAAGCTGGCCGTATTAAGTATGGAAAAAGGCGAAAAAACATGTTGCCTCACTCTGATCAAAGTTGAAGAGATTGAGGAAATGGTGAAGGGTATGCTTGGGCCCCTAATGAAGGAAATTCTGTAGATTCATAAGATACAAGGAGGAAATTAATGGAAGATCAAAAAGTAAAGAAATTAGTAAGAGATGCCTACGCGAAGGTTGCCAGCCAAGATAAATCCTCTTCTACTCCTGTTGGACAGGGAAGTTCCTGTTGCGATACTGTAAGTTCATGCTGCGGAAGCGTGGACTTAGCCACTGATATCAGCAAGAAGATCGGATATACGGATGAAGAGATTAAGGCAGTTCCTGAAGGCGCAAATCTGGGTCTCGGCTGCGGGAATCCCGTCGCTCTCGCCTCATTGAAGGAAGCGGAGACGGTCCTTGATCTTGGTTCAGGGGCAGGCTTTGATTGTTTCCTTGCTGCAGACAAGGTTGGCAGGAATGGAAAAATCATCGGTATCGATATGACGCCTGAGATGCTTCAAAAGGCAAGAGAAAACGCAAAGAAAGGAAATTATGAAAATGTGGAATTCAAGCTTGGAGATATTGAGAATCTGCCAGTTGAGGACAATTCCGTTGATGTCATCATCTCGAACTGCGTTATCAACCTCTCGCCAGATAAGGAAAAAGTCTTCAAGGAGGCGTTCAGGATTCTTAAACCAGGCGGGAGGTTGATGATTTCTGACATCGTTCTATTGAAGGAACTTCCAGATTTCATAAAGAACTCTATCGAAGCCTACATTGGGTGTGTTTCCGGAGCAGTATTGAAAAATAAATACATTGAAGCCATAAAAAACGCAGGATTCGAAGAGGTCACAATAGTTGATGAGGCCCTTTATCCTGCTGACTACATAAAAAACGATCCAACAGCGAAAGCCATCATTGAAAAATTTGATATATCGCTCGAAGAAGTAAGAGAGGTTGTGAGCTCAGTTACCAGCGTGAAGGTTAACGGAATCAAGCCTATTCTTTAATTCCTTCCAGCACATCCCCAATCTGCGCATAAGGGAATACATACTGGACCATCGAGATAGAGCTTTTTCTAAATAAAGCTTCTGCATCTTCTGATCGTCCATCATCTCGTATGCTCCAGCAATATTGGCCAGGGCTACAAAAGTGAAATCATGGGACCCTAAGATGAGTATTTTTTGGTAAAATTCGATTCCCTTTTCCCAATTTTCCTGAGCAAAATAAAAATGAGCCACTTCATGTGAAATATAAACATTGCCTGGATATTTTTCCCAGAAGGCAATGATGAAACCCGCTGTATCAGCAATTTTGTCTTTTAAAGTTTCTATATAAGAGCTTAGAGCTTTAAAGAATAGCTCTTCTCCAAGGATATGTTTTAAGGTTTGAAGCATGAACGCAGCCCTCTCACAAATGAGAAAAGCCTCAGTGCATGTTTTGTTCCCCCTTGAAGGATCGAGAAAGTCTCTGGGTTATTGATGGGAATAGCTTTGTTGAGCATGTCGAAAAGCACCCTTCTTTTGACTTCGCATTTTTCCCGTGCTATAAGTGTTCAACGTGGAATTAGAAATAGACAAAATAAATCATACGATGAGGAGGCCAGTCATGAAATCACGTAAATACCGACTCGCACGAGCTTTTATTCTTCTCGGAATCTTAGCGCTTTTTGTATCGAACTTTCACTTTACGCAGGAAAGATTTGATATCAAGGGAAAATATAATAAGGCGGAATACATGATTCCCATGAGAGATGGCGTTAAACTCTATACGCAGGTTTACACGCCTAAAGACCCGAATCAAAAGTATCCAATTATGCTTTTTCGCACGCCGTATTCGGTCCGGTACTACGGGCCTAAGATTTCCAGGCGTTCCTTAGGTCCGAACAGGCAGTATGCTGGAGAAGGCTTCATCTTTGTCTATCAGGATGTTAGAGGGAAGTTCCAGTCAGAAGGGGAGTTTGTAGTGATGAAGCCTCACATACGGGTCAAACGCACTCCCCAGAATACGGATGAAAGCAGTGATACATTTGATACGATCGAGTGGGTACTCGAAAACATCCCTGATCATAATGGCCGCGTCGGACAATGGGGAATCTCATATCCTGGCTGGCAAACTGTTATGGGGATGATTGATGCCCATCCAGCAATGAAGGCTTCCTCACCTCAGGCCTCACCCTCTGATATGTGGATAGGGGATGATTTTCATCATAATGGCGCCTTTCGTCTCATGTATACATATGGTTGGCTGGCCGGGAATGCCCAGATAAGGACAGGTCCCTCCAAAAAACGTGTTATGAGATTCAGCTATGGAACACCTGATGGTTACAAATTCTTTTTGGAACTGGGAGCGGTCTCGAATGTGGACAAAAAGTACTTCTATGGCCAGGTTCCCACCTGGAATGAGTATATGGAGCATGGCGATTATGATGAATACTGGAAGCGACAAGACGTGCTTCAGCATCTGAATAATATCAAACATCCCATTTTAAATGTTGCTGGCTGGTTTGATGCCGAAGATTTTTATGGCCCCATGAGCATCTACTATACAATCGAAAAGAAAAATCCGGACAATAAGAGCATGCTTGTGGTCGGTCCCTGGCTTCACGGAGGATGGGCACGAATGGACGGCGATTCTCTAGGGAATATCAGATTCGATAAAAAAACAGGAGTCTATTTCAGGGAAAAAGTTGAGTTTCCCTTCTTTCTCTATTATCTGAAAGATAAAGGCGAGTTGAATCTGCCTGAGGCATTGGTCTTTGAGACAGGCTCTAATCAATGGAAATCCTATGATCGTTGGCCACCGAAAGAAGCCCGGGAGAAAAATCTCTATTTTCATGCGGATGGGATGCTCTCCTTTTCTCCGCCAGCTGAAACATCGGATGAAGCCAATGACTCCTACATAAGCGACCCGAATAAGCCAGTGCCATTTTCCCAGGAAATCCGCACCTCGCAGGGCCACCTCTGGATGGTCGAGGATCAGAGGTTTGCCGCATGGCGGCCAGATGTTCTTGTCTATCAGACCGATGTCCTGACAGAGGATGTGACTGTTGCCGGCCCTATCGTAGCCAATCTCAATGTATCCACTACTGGGACAGATGCAGACTGGATAGTCAAATTAATCGATGTTTATCCAGGAAATGCCCCAGATAATAAGCCGAATCCAGCTAATGTGAGGATGGGAGATTTTCAGATGTTGGTTGGCGCGGATGTTTTTCGAGGAAAATACCGGAATAGCTTTGAGAAGCCTGAGCCTTTTGTGCCGAATAAAGTTACCAAAATTGAGTATGATCTG
>CAZSPM010000141.1:0-5982 GCA_964608785.1 uncultured Eubacteriales bacterium | reverse complement strand
CCTAAACGCTCGTGTGATATGCTGGGTGTTTCTATCGCTCTTTATTCTTCTTCGAAGATCGATTAAAGCTGGCATTTTATTCTTACTCTTCTTTGAATTTCTGATTGAAAGTCGTTAGGGCTGCACTTACGGCTTCATCCAGGTCTGGGTCTATTTCCTTCTTTTCTGCGATCTTCTTCAGCAGGTCAGAGTGTTCCCTGTCAAAAAAATCATACAGTTTCGCTTCATACTCTTTGAGTTGGCCAGTTTCAAATTCATCCAAAAAGCCCCGGTTACCCGCATAGATGATTGATATTTGTTTTTCAACAGAGAGCGGTTGATATTGACCTTGCTTGAGAACTTCGGTCAATCTCTCTCCTCTATCCAATTGCGCCTGGCTGGCTCGATCCAATTCTGTTCCAAACTGGGCAAAGGTAACCAGCTCACGATACTGAGCCAGATCAAGGCGCAATTGCCCGGCTACCTGTTTCATAGCTTTTATCTGAGCATTTCCTCCAACTCTCGAGACAGAAATGCCTACATTGATGGCCGGCCTGATACCCGCATTGAACAGTTCAGGCTCGAGATAGATCTGGCCGTCTGTAATGGAAATGACATTTGTGGGAATATAGCCTGAGACATCTCCGGCTTGAGTCTCGATGATCGGAAGAGCAGTAAGGGAGCCTCCTCCATGCTCGTCATCATACTTGGCTGCGCGTTCCAGTAGCCTCGAGTGGAGATAAAAGACATCGCCCGGATAGGCCTCACGTCCAGGAGGACGGCGCAGGAGCAGAGCGATTTCCCGGTATGCAGCAGCATGCTTGGACAGGTCATCGTAGATGAGAAGGGCATGTTGTCCGTTGTCACGGAAATATTCCCCCATGGCACAGCCAGCATATGGGGCAAGATACTGAATAGAAGAGGGATCAGAAGCCGAAGCCGCCACGACGACTGTATAGTCCATTGCCCCATGATCTTCCAGTACTTTAAGGACGTAGGCTATGGTGGAATTTTTCTGACCAATGGCCACATAGAAGCAGATCACATCCTTATCCTTCTGATTGATGATGGTATCCACAGCGATCGCTGTCTTTCCTGTCTGTCGGTCTCCGATGATGAGCTCTCTCTGGCCTCTTCCGATAGGAATCATGGCATCAATAGCCTTAATACCTGTCTGTAAAGGCTCTTTTACAGGAACCCTATCGACGACACCAGGAGCAAGGCGCTCAACCATCATATGGACATCCGTCTTGATAGGACCTTTCTCATCTAAGGGGATACCCAGAGGATTCACTACCCTGCCCACCAGATTCGGGCCAGAGGGAACTTGCATGATTCTACGGGTTCGCTTAACCAAATCCTCTTCTTTTACTAGATGACTTTCCCCTAAAAGGACGGCCCCAACACTGTCTTCCTCTAAATTGAGAGCGATACCAAAAACATCATTGGGAAACTCCAGCAATTCGTTATACATAACCCTATCCAGCCCATAAACGCGGGCAATGCCATCCCCCACCGAAGTTACAGTTCCGACCTCTTTTATGTCGACCTCTGTTTCATATCCTTCGATTTGGCGTTGAATAATTTTGCTTACTTCATCGGCTTTTATCACCATTTTTCTGACTACTCCTCACAAATCCTTTCCTTAAGTTTCATTAAATGTCCCCTTATAGAGATATCATAGATTATGTTTCCTTTCTTTATCCAAAGGCCGCCTATTAACTCGGGATCGATTCTGTACTTCAAAACTACCGGTTTTTTTTCAAGCAGCTCCAATTTTTTCTGGATCTTCTTCTTTTGATCCTCTTTCAAGGGAACAACAGAAGCCACTTCAAGAGTCAAAATTCCCCTTTCTTCATTCCACAACTCAGGCAGCAAATCCAAAATATCGGGAAAAATTCCATAACGATTCTTTTCCAAGAGGAGCAGAACAAATCTTGACACTTTCCTCCCAAAGGGCTTCTTAGCCAGTAATTCTTCAATTATCTCCTTCTTCTTGGACTTGGGAACAAAAGGGTTGGAGAGGATTTCTTTCAGCTCTTCATGAGTATTGGTAAGCCGAAAAAAATCTCTGAGTTCTTCATAAAGGGCTCGAAACTCTTGTTCGCTCTTGATAGAGTTAACCAGCCCCTGAGTGTATCTCTTTACCAGGATTTTATTTTTCATAAAGTTTCTCGAGTCTTGCGATGGATGTATCTAAAAGAAGAGATTGGGTTTCAGGCGTTAATTTTTTCCTAATCCTCTCTTGAGCCAATTGTGTAGCAAGTTCTGCTGTGTATTCTCTCAGCTCTTTGATACACGCATTGGTGTACATCTCGATTTCCTGTCTTGTAAAAAGCTTTAACCTCTCCGCTTCCGAACGTGCGAGTTCTCGAATTCTCTCCTTCTCTTTTTGACCCTCAACCTCTGTTTCTCTTTTGATCTTAACTATCTCATCCTTCAAACCAGAGAGGCGCTTTCTTATTTCCTTAAGCCTTGCCTCAGCTTCTTTTCTCGAGTCTTCCGCCTCCCTCATGGATTGCCTTATTTCTGTGGCCCTCTTCTCCAACAAGTTTCGAATGGGTTTTGAAAGAAAATAGAACAATGCGCCGATAAGAACTAGGAAGTTTATCAGCTTTCCCAAAAATCCCATGAAGTTAGATGAGTGCTCTTCTTCGGAAGCCATAAAAATAAAAAAAGGCACGAGGAGCAGCACAAGGAAGATCTGCTTTCTTCTAACCATCAGTGCAAAAGCCTCTTTTCAATTCTTTCTGCTAAGCGCTCGCTTCGAGACTCCATATCTTTTTGCAGATCCTGCATCTGTTTTTCCAACTGCTTCTTAGTTTCCTCAACCTTTTTCCGACAATCAGCGCTGACTTCTGTCAGCATGCGTTCTCTCTCCTTTAAAGCTTCTCGCTCGGTTTCTTCTTTCGCGGCCTGAAACACGGCCTTTGCTTCTTTTATCCTCTCTTCAATCTCTTGGACTGTTTTCTCATAGTCCTCAATAGATTTCTGGCAAGCGTCTTTATTCCCCTGAACATTTGCATGGCGCTCATCTAAGGTTCTTCTCAGAGGTTTAAAAAATATCTTGGTGAGGATAAAAACCAGCACCCAAACGATTACAAATATGATGATTACACTCAGATCAACTTCAAGCATTTTTATAAGCGAGATATGAGAAAATTAGGCAAAAATTTAACATTTTTGACCTTAAAAAGCAAGAAGACATTGAAAGGATGTGGTTCCCTTTTTCCAAAGGGACAAGCCCCTTTTGTTTCTTTTTATTCAGTAGAAAAAGGGGATGGCCCCTTTTATTCCTTTTTATTCAGGGGAAAAAGGGGACCGTTCCTTATTATTCTTTTTTATTAAAATATTTCTTTGCTTCACCAACTAGATAGAGAGAACCGGCGATGAGGATAGAGCCTTCAGAGGCAACACTCCGAAACGCCAAATCTATCGCCCGATTCACGTCGGGCTCTAGAACGACTCGATCCAGATAGTTAGAGGTTTTCTCCTTGATCTCATCTGGAGAAGAGGCTCTGAAGTAGGGGAATCGCGTCAGAATGACCTTCCCGGCCAGGGGAAACAGGATATCAGCAATATTTTTGACCTCTTTATCTCTCATAATGGCAAAGACCAGGATTAAGGGAGAGGGAAGAAAATCCTTAATGTACTTACTCAACGCGTAAGCTCCCTCCTCATTATGAGCACCATCCAGAACAACAAGAGGCGCCTGAGAGATAACTTCAAGACGTCCTTCCCACCTGGTCCTTTCTATACCCTCTACGATTTTATCTTCCTCCAGTTCTTTCCAATTCTTGCTGAGTTGTTCGGCCGCTGCTATAGCCATGGCTGCATTTTTCCCCTGATGTTCTCCTTGAAGTGATGGGGAAAAACGGTATTCACTGTTCTGGGTCCTAAACACAAAGGAATAATCTCTCTCGGTCTTTTGCACTTGGAATGAATTTTTCCTATCGAAGACACCTAAAAAAGGAACTCTGAGCTCTTCAGCCCTTTTTTTTATCGCTTCATAAGCCTCAGTTGCCTTCACTCCGCAGATGACAGGAACATCAGGCTTGATAATCCCTGCTTTTTCAAAGGCGATCTGACCTAAACTCGCGCCAAGAAATTTTTGGTGTTCCTTAGAAATAGTTGTGATAACAGAAAGCACAGGATTTACGACATTAGTGGCGTCAAATCTTCCTCCCATGCCCACTTCTAAAACCGCCATATCTACTTTCTGTCTTTTAAAATAAATCAGCGCCAAACATGTCAGCAGCTCAAAATAGGTAGGAGGTGATAGTAACTTCTTCTGTTTTATGAGTTCTTCTATCTTTTTTCTGAGGAGCGTAAGAATTCTGCAGAAACTCTGTGTGGGGATAAGCGCTTTCCCAATCCGAATCCTCTCTTCGACCATGATAAGATGGGGTGAAGTGAAGAGGCCCACCCTGAAATCATGACGAGACATAATTTCACTGAGCATGGCACAAACCGATCCCTTCCCATTTGTGCCCGCAACTAAAAGAGAGGCGTATTTTTTATGGGGATTGTCGAAGGCGGCAAGCAGAGTGCGGACGTTATCCAATCCGAACTTGATACCAAGGTTTTGAATTTCCTCTAAATATCTCAGGCATTGCTCGTAATTCATTGAGCACGGTTAAGAAAGAGGCACAGAGCCCTAATGAGATAAGAACGCAAATTTTTCCTATCCACAACGTCATCAAGCATTCCATGGCTGAGGAGAAATTCTGACCGTTGAAAACCTTTGGGCAATTTTTCCCGAATGGTTTGTTCGATGACTCGGGGGCCCGCGAACCCGATGAGCGCACCCGGCTCAGCGATGTTGATATCACCCAGCATGGCGAAGCTGGCTGTCACCCCGCCAGTGGTAGGGTCAGTCAAAACAGAAATGAAAGGAACCTCGGCTTCATCAAGCTTAGCAATCGCAGAGCTGGTCTTCATGAGCTGCATCAAAGAAAGGACTCCTTCCTGCATCCTCGCCCCTCCAGAGCAGGAAACGATAATGAGAGGCAAGCGTTCCTCAAGGGCGAGCTCAGCGGCTCTTGTGATTTTTTCTCCAACAACAGAGCCCATACTCCCCCCCATAAAGGCGAAGTCCATAGCAGAAATAATGACTTTTATCCCTCCTATTGTCCCCGCTGCATTCAGCACAG
Source organism: uncultured Eubacteriales bacterium (assembly GCA_964608785.1). GTDB lineage: Bacteria > Acidobacteriota > Aminicenantia > Aminicenantales > Aminicenantaceae. Next base: position 850 of record CAZSPM010000141.1, on the reverse strand, counting down.
CATCTTGCAGCCGAGTGCGCCTTGTGTTTTCTTTCAGCCTCTCGGAGTATTTCATACTATCTTCAAATCCGAGGGGATCTTGAGGATAGATATTTTGATCAAAGAGATTATACTGGCCATCATCAAAGAGTATCGAGAGGCGCTCTGATGCTGATACTCTGAAATGGAAGTTACAGGAAGGGCAGACGAACCGGTTATCAAGGATGTCTTGCTTATATAGAATCCGACGGCAATTGTTACAACGGGTCCAAAGCTGAGTCATGGCTCTTTACTGAATAATCCACCGCCTCCATATTAAAGATCAATCCTTTTTATCAGAGGAAGGCTTCTTCTTAAGCATCTGTGCGAGATTTCTTATTACGGTATCTGTACCTGGAAGATCTGGAATATCTGTGATCTCTTCCTCGATCTCCAGTTTATCCTTGAGTAAACTCGTCACTGATTTCACAAATTGGCTCTTATCATAGGGTTTCTCAAAATAATCAGAAGCACCCAGGTTGCGAATGGCTTCGTTTTTATACTGAGGACCTTTATAAACTCCGGTCACAATGATGACGGGAGTCGTTCCCTTGGTCTCCTGGAAGATCTTCTGAGTCAGATCAAATCCATGTAATCTCGGGAGCATACCCTCTAGGATGACCAAGTCAGGCATTTCTGTTTTAAATTTTTCATAAGCAGAAATGCCATCCATGGCGCTTATGACCTTATAGTCAAGGGGTTCGAGGAGTTTGGCAATAGAATCCAGGCTCTTTTTATCATAGTCTGCAACAAGGATTATCTTTTTAGGCATGGTGAGTTAGCAATTCTAAAATTTTCCATTCTGAGTGTTCATACACTCTAGCGTGGATTC
>CAZSPM010000140.1:0-6035 GCA_964608785.1 uncultured Eubacteriales bacterium | reverse complement strand
TAAACCAACTTTTTATTGGCCTTATATAGTGGGAAATCCATTCTTATTTTTTTTAATTTCAAGGTAACTTTCGGATTCTTTGCTATCTGGCTCACGAAATAACTCATGGTTGCCGGAGCATACCCATCTGCGGTAGCCGCTATTCTCCAATTGCCCGAGCCAAGTCCTATAAATCTCCATTCTCCTTTTTTATTGGTGGTAGTCTCTCGCACGGCTGTGTCCCTACCAAGGAACTCGATGACAATCTTAGCAGAGGTAATGGGATCTCCCTGTTCATCCAAAACGACTCCGGCAATCCTGGCTTTGCCTCTTCCTGCTTGCGCAGCCGCATAGTGGAGACTCAGAAGCGTAAAAATAAGGATTAGAGAATATTTTAAGAGGGCGTTTTTCTTCATCATAACCTCCTGCGTCATAGATCGTTCCAAGTCAAATCATCCTTGATCTCAAGAGCCAGGTTTTTTCTCGCTTGGCTTTTATCTGTCTCATTGATCAAGGTCGCTTGGAGGGTATATTTCCCGGATTCGAGGGTTATTTGAATTTCCGCAGAAAAAACATCTTTAATGAACTCGTCCACATCTTTTTCTTCGAAGGAAAGTGAATAATCTTTTTGATAGTCCCAGACCTTCTTCTCAGAAGAATCAAAAACTTCTAAAGAGAGTTTTAATGTTGTTTTCCAAAAGCCTGCTTCAGTGTTGAACCAAATGTTTTTATAGGGAACTTTCACCTGAATGAGGGCTTCCTTGCTCGTGATTTTTTTTATTCTCAGCGTGAAGTCAAAGACGACCTTTTCCCGGGATATTTTCGGTTTTAAATCCATCGAAGCTTGTTGGATCAGGGCGATGTGACGAGCACCTAAAGGTGTCAGCTCGTAGCTTCCATCCCAATGTTGATCCATAAAGACAATCGGATAAAAACCGTAGTACCAGATCTCCTCCGGGGGACCGTAAAAGGTCTTTCCCCTCGGGTAGGTAATCCTTTGCTCGGGGGGCCCGAGAAGAATGTAGACTCGTCCTCTGTCTTCGAGCCATCCATTCCCCCCAGCATCGGAGAAGAGCCGGTTGGCATCTTCTATCCGGCCGAAATACTCGTTTTTGTATTCATTCTCTTCGGTATCCGGAGTGGGATCTCTTTTCTTCCAGAATTCCTCGATAAAGGCTTTTCTTTCCGAAGAGGGAAGTTTGAGGAAGATCTTCCGTTCCTGCGATGTGATGATATATCTCACCTTAGAGAGAAATTCCCTGTATTCTGGCTCCAGGTTTCTTTCGAGTCGATAGCGAGCGCACCCGACAAGAAGAAAAAGCAATGCCAGAGAGAGCAGTACAGATTTTCTCATTTTTTCTCCTTCAAGGACTTCACCCGGTTTTTCAGCCCTTTCTGATTGGGGTTGAGCTCCAAGGACCTTTCCCAGGCAACAAGAGCCTCTTCTCTATTCCCCAATTGATAATAGCACTCTCCGATAGAGTTGAGAATCTGGATGTTGGTACCATAATAGGTCAGGTAATCCTTGTAATGAGAAATGGCCTCTTCCCACTGGCCGAGCGCTCGGCTGGACTGTCCCATGATCCCATAAAATTCATGCTTTTCAGGACGGCCGAGAAAAGGCAGCGCGATCTCTTTCACTTTTTGGTAGTCTTTCAGGGCCAAAAGGCTCCGGCAGAAATCCAGCGCGAATTTGGCTGATGCGGTATCTTCTCGATAGGCTTCTTCGAGCAGGCGTCTGGCCCTGGCGAAATCTTTCTTATTCAGATACTGGCTCCCCAGGATGTTCAAATAGACCGGATCTTCCGAAGACGACACGGGCAGCGAAAGAACCCAGGGCCTGGAGAGGTAAGGCGCATGGGTGATGTAAAAGTCGGCCTCTTCAAAGAGTACTTCCCTGTTGTCTTTATTCAAGAGCGAAGCTCTTATTTTGTAAAAAGCGGCGGTGAGGCCGGAGAGGGAAAATTCTTCAAAGAAATTTGGTATCTGGGCATAGTCCTTGATGTTTTTATGGATCGATTGGACTTTATTGTCTCCGGTCATGATGGCATATTCCAAAATGCCGTTTTCCTTAAGGTCTGCCGTCAAGCCATGAATCTGGAAAAATAGGTACAAATGGTCTTGTTGGATGAAATCGTTTCGCGGCGATGGGATAAGCTGGATGTCGCTGAAAAGGAACGGCTTGCTTCTTCCTCTGTAGGCAGAATTGGTCACTAGCTTGTTCGCCAGGATGAGAGGGCTCATCTGAAGAGAATCCGAGGATTTAGGAATAAAAATATCTTTTTCGGCAGAGGCGAATTCTTTGGACACCCTATTCTTCAAGAGCAAACTCAGCTTATAGCTTCCTTCAATCAGAGGAAACATATCCTGAAAGCTGAAAAGCTTGGCTTTTATGCTGTTCATCTGTTCTTGATTGAATTCAATCGGGATTGTTCTTTCAAACTGGAAGATGGTATTCCCCTCCAAATCAGATATATTGCCGTTCACTTCCAAATTCGTGAGGAACCTATTTCCGTACTGCTCAAAAGTCAGTCGGCCGGGTTCGATGAGATAATGGACAAAATAAATCCCAGATTTGTCTCTTACCACCCTAAAGTATGAATCGCTTTCGATGTAGTTGGCGGAGTATTCGACTTCAACGATGTCTTTATACGCCAGAAGTTTCTCCGCGTAGGCATCCTTGACCTGATGCTGAGGGGCAGCCGGGATTTTAGAGTGGATGAGGACCTCCGAGGCAATAGAGGGGGACATGGTATACGCAGCCTCCCCCGGAAGCAGGGTCAAAGACACCTCTGCTAGTGTGGGTTCGACTTCCTGGAGCTGGAAATAGGCAGATTTGTAATCGCTGGGATCGCCGTTGTAGTGGACTAACAGAGATTGAGGTCCGAATCGCACAGGGGAGTACAGTTGATAATCACCCGCACCATCCCTCTTGAAAAAGACGACATTGAAGGCGGAGAGAAGCCCCATTTCCGGTTTCGCACTGTAAAACCAAATGACGATCGGCCAGACCTCACTCAAGTTTTCGAACCGTTCGATAGACTGTGGCTCTCCAAGGATGATGTAGATCCTGCCCATTTCCGATCGCCAGCCTGGACCTGGAGCGTCTCTCCCAAACCATTGATTGGTGTAGTTGATGCGCCGGTAATGTTCTGTTTTGAACTCGTTTTCTGGTGTGGTAGGATTGGGATCTCTGTGCCTCCAAAAGGCTTCGATGAATAAATTCCTTCCCCGTTCTGAGTCGAGCTGAAGAAAGACATCTTTTTCTGTGGCAGTGATGATATAAACTACTTCTTCTTTCAGCCATCTCCTATGCTTGGGATCCAGGTCTTTGGGCGATTTTTTTTGCTGGCATAGAAGCGATGGAGGCAAAAAGAAAAGAAGAAATGAAAGCGCCAGAACAACTTCTCTTCGATTCACCTGTCTATTATAGTACATGGTTCGAGCATTTTCAAACCAGCAAAAGCACTGGGAGTTCCCAGTTCTGCCCGCAATACCGGTTCCTGCATGACTACGTGACTGCGTCCAACGATCGCAAATATCCTGTGTCCTTTTTTAAGTTCTTTGAATAACTTCCGGAGCATATGCTGGTCGCGGTAATCCCTCAACTTTCGATGGATCCGCGGCAGGAATTTTCCTTTTTCCACATTGTAAAAATAATCGTCCGAGATCATCCGCCAGTCTTTCAAATTTGGGAACAGTTTCGAGGCAATCTCCTCAACATCAATCAGCCTATGAGGAGGAAATCGGAAAGATTTGAACTTTTCCATGATAACCAGAAATCTTCGGGTGTCAGAGAGATCATCGGGATCCCTTTCCAGAAACTGGTTGATTCTTGCCTGGCGCAAAATAATATACATCTTTATCTGTGTTGCGGAAAAATGATTGCGCAAGTATTTGGCCTGCAGAAGCCTCGGCGGATCAATACAATCGATCGGTACACGGTCCCTGGCTGCCAGAAAACGGAGAAGTCCCTGCTCGCCGTGTTTCCGGATGGCCCTTTCGCGAGTCGCTTCCAGGGGCCACAGACTGCCTTCGCTCAGAGCCAAAGTCGGCCGGAAGGTTTTCCATCTTTGTTCAATCTCAGCGAACTGAGGATTCTTGAGGTCAACAGAGTGAAAAGCCCCGTAATAGAGAAGCTTTCCTTTTTTTGATTCTAATTCCAAGACATAAGGATTTTCCCTCGGCTGGCTGTTATATTCTTCCCAAGACATAATGCTTGAAAATTTGTTTCGCGAACAGGAAAGCAAGGCCAGACAGATCAATCCAGTGACTATTATCCAAAGCTTTTTTCGGATCATTACCAAGCCTCAAAAGCTCCTTAACTCAAAACACTTCATTTTCTTGGTCTCTTTAAGCTCATAATTATCTAGAATTAATCATAAAAAATGCAACCACTTCATGCAATTACGACAATATCATGAGATTGCCGCGCCATTCGGGCTCGCAATGACAGGTGAGGAACCTTCTTTGTTCCTCGCAATAAGATCTGCAGTAACCTCGATTCACGAATAATCCAGGCTATGTACGAAATTACATAAAAATTCCTGCTCAATAGGTAGAGGAAGGTATTTGTCTCCTCTTTATGTACTGTGATAGAATTAAAAAAACAATGAAGAAAAAACTGTGTGTTCTCTTTTTCATTCCTGTCTTGGCCGGGATTTTATTCTTTTCGCCCATAAAAAAAGAGACAGAAAATTTCAATCTGCTTTTTATTACACTGGACACCACAAGAGCAGATAGTGTTGGAATTTATGGAAACACACAGACTTTGACTCCAAGCCTAGATAAGCTTGGACAAAACGGGATTATGTTTAAGAACTGTTATGCACCTGTACCTCTGACGTTGCCTTCGCACTGTTCCATTTTTACTGGACGTTATCCTATTGCCCATCAGGTAAGGAATAATGGAACTTATTATTTAAACAATAATGAACTGACCTTAGCTGAAATTTTTAAAAGCCAAGGCTACCAAACCTCAGCTATCATTGCTTCTTTCACTCTATTTTCTAAATTCGGACTGAATCAGGGCTTTGATTTCTACGATGAGTCGTTCAATTCTCAAAAAATGATTCTTAATTTCTTATCTGAAATCACGGCTGACAGGGTCTATGACAAATTTATGGATTGGCTCCATCAATACGACGGCCAAAAATTTTTCATCTGGATTCATTTCTATGATCCCCATTTCCCTTATATTCCACACCCCGAAATAGATACAAGGTTTGATCACTCAAACTGGATGAATTATTACGGTGAAATAGCTTTTGTCGACCTTTATTTGGGTAACATCATCCAGGCATTGAGATCAAAGAATCTCCTTGAAAAGACTCTCGTTGTCATCGTTGGTGATCACGGTGAAGCCTTTGGCGAACATCAGGAATACGGCCACGGCATATTTTGTTATGAAGAAAGTCTCAAGGTTCCCCTTATCTTTTATAACAGCCATCTTTTTAAGAAGAGGAGATTTATCGACGACCGCGTTAGCATTGTCGACGTTATGCCAACTATTCTGGAAATCTATGATTTTGATATTCCCTCTCCTGTACAAGGGAAGAGTTTTGCCAATTTAATCTCAGGGAAAAAGGATAAGCATAAAAGACTCATTTATTTTGAAAGTATGGATGGCAAAGAGAAAAACAATTGGGCTCCTCTGACGGGCATCATTGAGAATAATCATAAATACATTTCGCTCCCAGAGCCGGAATTGTATAATCTGAAAAAAGATTTGCCTGAAAAGCACAATCTGTTCAACAAAGAAACAAAGCTAGCTAAGAGTTTAGACAAAAACCTGATGCAATTTATAAGCCTTTATTCTGGCCTCTCTAAACCATCAAGAAGGAAACTGAGTGCAAGTGATATACAGAAATTGAAATCACTGGGATACATATCATCCGTTTCCAATAAGGCAAATAAGATGATCGATCCCAAAAAAGGTGTCACTCTTTATGCCAAAATCGAAGAAATTAAAGACGGATTGCCCAAGAAGACGCCTGAAGACGGGACCGTCAGTCAAATCACCATTGTGCCGTTTTATGATCGGACCGGCCTCATCT
>CAZSPM010000139.1:0-6040 GCA_964608785.1 uncultured Eubacteriales bacterium | reverse complement strand
CTATTATCATTGCGAATGGGGAGAATGCTGCTGGAGGCATCGGAATAACAGAGGAGATAGGCCAAGAGCTTTTAGCCCAAGTGGATGTCATAACGTCGGGAAATCATATCTGGGACAAGAGGGAAGCGGAGTCTTACCTGGATAGAGAGCCGAGATTGCTACGTCCGGCAAACTATCCTCCTAAGAACCCCGGAAAAGGGGCTTACATTTTTGAATCTGGCGGAGGGAAAAAGGTTGGCGTTCTGAATCTTCAGGGAAGAGTTTTCATGGAGCCGATCGATTGTCCCTTCAGGATTGCTGATGAAGAGTTAAAACGGATGAGAGGAGTAACTCCTGTTATAATCGTGGATTTTCACGCAGAGGCCACTTCTGAAAAACAGGCAATGGGCTGGTATCTGGATGGGAAAGTCTCGGCGGTCGTAGGAACTCATACCCACGTTACTACGGCTGATGAGAGAATCCTTCCCCAAGGGACAGCATTCATCACAGATGTGGGCATGGTTGGCGGCTTCGATTCTGTTATTGGGATTCGAAGCGAGCTGGCGATAAGACGCTTCCTCACGGGCCGGCCGCAACGCCTGGAACCGGCAAAGACAGGGCTTTTTTTCTCAGCAGTTTTTATTGAAGTCGATGAGGCATCAGGGAAGGCCCTTTCTATCAAAAGAGAGATAATCAAAGAGGAAGAAAGTGGATAAGGTTAGCGAAGTCAAGCCAGACAAGATCTATACAGTTTCTGAAATAACCCAGTTGATCAAACTGGAGTTGGAGAATACTTTCCCCTTGTTATGGATTGAAGGGGAAATTTCTAATTTCCATCGTCACCATTCAGGTCATCTCTATTTCACCATGAAAGATGCCGCATGCCAGCTTCGAGCAGTCATGTTTCGTTCTGAAGCCCAGAGAGTAGCATTTGAGATGAAGGATGGGCTTCAAGTTGTATGCCGCGGCCGAATAAATGTCTATGAACCCAGAGGTGAGTATCAAGTCATTGTCGAGGTTGTCGAGCCAAAAGGGAAAGGAGCGCTCCAGTTGGCTTTTGAACAGCTCAAGGAGAAGTTAAAAAAAGAAGGACTATTCGATCCCCGCTTTAAAAAGAAGCTCCCCCTGCTTCCCAAGAAAGTTGGTATTATCACCTCCCCGAGAGGAGCCGCTATCGTCGATATCTTAAGGACGCTGGAGAGGAGGTTTGCCCGTCTTCATATCCTTATCTATCCAGTTAAAGTTCAAGGCGAAGGAGCTGCAGATGAGATTGTCGAGGGCATAGATTATTTTAGCCAACGTCCTGATATGGATGTCATCATTGTCGGTAGAGGAGGGGGTTCTATAGAGGATCTATGGGCCTTCAATGAGGAAAAGGTCGCAAGAGCTATTTTTCGCTGTGCCATCCCGGTTATTTCGGCCGTAGGCCACGAGATAGATTTTACCATTTCTGACTTTGTTGCAGATATTCGTGCATCTACTCCAACTGCGGCAGCAGAAACAGTTATTGAGAAGGAGGAATCACTCGAGGAGAAAATCGAGAATTTGGAGAAGGGCATTATCCATCATCAGAAATATTTTCTGCAGGATAATAAACATCAAGTTTTTAGCCTTACCCATCACCGTGCCTTTCAAAATTTTAAGGAGAGGCTTCTCAATCTCGAACAAAAGGTTGATGAGCTTGAAATGAGAGCCTGGAATTCCATCAAAAACAGGCAGCAGAAACTGACTGAAACGAGGTCCCGCGTGCTTCTTTCAGAGGAGAAGATAAACAATTGCATGAGAAACATGCTTCAATATTTTTACGGTAAATGGGAGATATTTTCTGCTCAGTTGCACAACCTCAGTCCGCTGAATATACTAAAAAAAGGCTATACCCTCTGCTGGAAAAATGGCACGCACCATCTTGTTCGGCAAATAGATGATGTTGAGAAAGAGGAGGAGATGACCGTTTCCTTTCATAAGGGAGAGTTCACTTGTCTAGTAAAAAAAGTCGATAGAGACAGACTCATTGAGTCTCATTTCATCAAGAATAAAAAGCAATGAGCTTAGAGAAGAAGATGGCAAAGAGCCACTTTCAAATGGAAGGTTTTTCATGGGAAGAAAATGAGTTCTAAGCTTTTAATAAGGAGATAAAATGACGACCCTTAGTTTTGAGAAAGCTTTGGCTGAATTGGAAAAAATTGTGGAAAAGTTAGAAAAAGGTGACCTTGCCTTGAATGAATCATTGGGCCTTTTCGAGAAAGGCGTCAAGCTGGCGAGGTATTTAAGGGAAGAGCTCGAGAAAGCAGAGAAGAAAATAGAGATGCTCCTAAAAGATGAGAAAGGGAAAGTCAAAGAAAAGCCATTCAAGCTCGAAGAAGAGACTTCCTCCGAAGAGGAAGAGGAGCCATCAGAACCGGGGAAAAATGAGGATCTTCCCTTTTAGAGTTCCATGAACATCGAAGACAAACTTTACAAAAAAAGAGAAGCCGTGGATCGCGAACTGGAACGCATCCTTCCTCAGGAAGATATCCCTCTTTTCCAAGCTATGAGACATGCAGTGTTTTCGGGAGGAAAGAGGTTCAGGCCTATGCTTGTTCTTTCCTCTGGGGAGTGTTTCGATGTCTCCCAGGAGACCCTCCTCCCATTTGCTTGTGCCCTGGAGCTAATCCATAATTATTCACTCATCCATGATGATTTACCATCGATGGATAACGATGATTTTCGCCGAGGCAAACCCTCCTGTCATAAAGCTTATGGAGAGGCTATTGCTCTTTTGGCCGGAGATGGACTCTTGACTCTTGCCTTTGAGGTTCTAGCCCAAGTTCCTTTGGAGGAAGGGCTCTTAGAGAAAAAAAATTCAATCATCCTAGACATTGGCAAGCTGGCAGGCCTTGATGGAATGATCGGGGGACAGTTTTTAGATATAACTCTTTCTCCTAAAGAGATTACAGAGGGAGAATTCGAAGAACTTATCCTTAAAAAAACGGGTGCACTATTTATCGCATCGGTGAAGGTGGGAGCCATATTAGGCGGAGCTTCATCTTCTAAGCTTAAAGCTATAGTCGAATATGGGCGAAACCTTGGCCTTGCGTTTCAAATCAGAGACGATATCCTTGATTCTCCCCAGCAATCCCAAAAAATACATTCTCCCAAGCTTAACTATGTTTCTCTTTTTGGGCTTGAAAAGGCAGAGAGAGGCATGAAGGATTATGTCAACTCGGCACAGAAAGCGCTGGATGAGGCATCTTTGGAATCTGATGAGCTCCGTTATCTAGCCTTAAAGCTTTTAAACATTAAGAGCGAGAATATAAATGAGTAAAATTCTTGATGAGATAAACAGCCCTGAAGACTTAAAAAAACTCTCAGTAAAAAGCCTCTCTCAATTGGCGAGAGAGGTCAGAGCTTTGATTATTGATGTGGTCTCTAAGAACGGAGGTCACCTGTCTTCGAATCTGGGGATGGTCGATTTAACTCTTGCCCTTCATTATGTCTTTGATTCTCCTCGGGATAAGATAATCTGGGATGTGGGTCATCAATGCTATGCCCATAAGATTATTACGGGGAGGAAGGAGGAGTTCAGGACTCTCCGCCAGTATCAAGGATTGTGTGGATTTCCCTGTCGTGAAGAAAGCAAGCATGATGTTTATAACACTGGGCACGCCTCTACTGCTCTTTCGGCGGCATTGGGGATGGCTGTTGCCCGCGATAAAGAGAGAAAAGATTACCATGTTGTATCCGTTGTAGGAGATGGAAGCTTAACTGGAGGGATTGCCTGGGAAGCTTTAAATCAGATTGGCCATATCAGAGAGAGATTGATCATAGTTCTTAACTATAATGAAATGTCCATCTCTGAGAATGTTGGTGCCATGTCCAAATATCTATCCTACATTGTTTCAGGGCGGTATTACCTGAGATTGAAGGACCTGGCAAAATCTATTATTAGATCTATCCCCGCTGTGGGTGAGCCTATGATTAAAGTAGGCCGGGCAGTGGAAGAGGCTATCAAGAAAACATTCTTTCCGGGCTTGGTTTTTGAAGAGTTGGGTGTGCGCTATGTCGGACCGATTCAAGGGCACAGCCTCCAATCTATGATCGAAATTTTTGAGGGGGCCAAAGCATATGATGGTCCTATCCTTATTCATTGTGTTACCCAGAAGGGGAGGGGTTATCAGCCAGCCGTGAATAATCCAGAGAAGTATCACAGTACCAGTCCCTTTAACATCCAGACAGGAGAACCTTTGGATAAGAATCAAAGGCCTACCTATTCTTCTGTTTTCGGGCAGACTGTGGTGAATGTCGCTAAAGAAGACGAGAAAATTGTGGCTATAACTGCTGCTATGCCTGATGGAACAGGCCTAAAATCTTTTTCTAACCAGTTTCCAAAGCGATTTTTTGATGTCGGTATTGCAGAACAGCATGCTGTTGACTTTGCCACAGGATTAGCTCTCAGTGGATTCAAGCCTGTGGTCGCCATCTACTCTACTTTTCTCCAGAGAGCTTATGACCAGCTTTACCATGACGTATGCTTGATGGATATCCCTATTGTTTTGGCCCTCGATCGTGCAGGCATTGTACCCGACGATGGCCCCACTCATCAAGGAATCAATGACATTGTCTACCTCAGGCATCTGCCCAACATGATCGTTATGGCGCCCAAGGATGAGAATGAACTGCAGCACATGATAAAATCAGCCCTATCTTATCCGCACACAACGGCTGTTCGTTTTCCCAAAGGAAAGGGTCAGGGTGTGTCATTGGATGAAGACTTCAAGGAGATTCCCCTGGGCCAGAGTGAGCTGCTCAAAGAAGGCAAGGATTTGTTCTTAGCGTTGGGAAGCATGGTTTATCCTGCTTTGGAGGTGGCCAATAGGCTAGAGCGAGAGGGAATCAGCTTAGCTGTTGTGAATGCTCGGTTTGCGAAGCCGCTTGATGAGAAAATAATCCTAGGTTATGCTCAGCCTGGAAGAATTATTATTACAGCAGAGGAAGGTGTGATAGCCGGGGGATTTGGAAGTGCTGTTCGGGAGCTTTTAGATAGAGAGAAGAGGTTTGAGATAAGATTCAAGAGTATTGGGCTCCCCTTAGAGTTAGTTCCCTGGGGAAAAGCCGAGCAGATAAAGAAGAAGTACTCATTGGATGAGGAGGGGCTCTTTAATCAGATAAAAGATTTCTACAAAGTTGTTGTAGGGTAAGATATGTTTCGAGACATCAAGAAAAAATATTCGGGAATGACCTCGCTCCCGTTCAGATTTTTAATGCCATACCCCCTCTGTTTTCCCTCGAGGAACAATTCGGGAAGGCAAAAACTTCAAAGGTCACTTAATCAATCCCCGAATATTTTCTTATTATGAACCATATAAACAAGCAGAATGATGTGTAGGAATTTGATTCATCAAATCCACACTCAGGGCTAGATGAAAGAAAGAGCGGATAAAGTCGTTTTCAGTCAAGGTCTGGCTGAAAGCCGCCAGAAGGCTCAAGCTCTTATCATGGCAGGTTTGGTTTATTCTGAGGGAAAAAGGATCGAGAAACCAGGTCATAAGATAGCCATAGACCAAGCAATCTTTCTGAAGGGGAAAATGCCCTATGTGAGTCGCGGGGGGTTGAAACTTGAAGAGGCGCTGGAAGCTTTTAAGATCCATGTTCAGGGAGAAATAGCGGTTGATTTAGGTGCTTCCACAGGCGGTTTTTCTGACTGTCTCCTCCAGAAAGGAGTGATGAGAGTCTATGCTGTGGATGTGGATACCCGCCAGATAGATTACAGTTTGAGAGGTGATCCTAGGATTGTACTCATAGAGAAAAATGCGCGCTATTTGAAGAAAGATGACTTCAATGATGAGATCGACATTGTGACGACCGACTTGGCCTTTATATCTGTGCTCAAGGTCCTGCCTGTGGTAAAAAACTTCCTAGGCAAAGGACAACTCCTTTCTCTGCTCAAGCCTCAGTTTGAAGTGGGGAGAGGCCAGGTGGGAAAAAAAGGAATAGTCAAGGATCCTTTGTTGCATGAAGATGTTTTAAACCGAATCGTTGAACACGCCCAAAAAATAGGTTTTAAACTAAGAGGGTTGATTCA
>CAZSPM010000138.1:0-6062 GCA_964608785.1 uncultured Eubacteriales bacterium | reverse complement strand
ACAATTATTTAGTCGCATATCAACTCTTATAAACGGACTGTCATCAGCAAACAATAAGGCAATAACCCTCTGTTGTGTAGTTCAAAGTAACAATTTTAGGGAGCTTATTCGAATAGCTGAATTAGCCAAGAAGTGGAATGTTAATATCACTTTCAGCGCTTATACATGTCTGAGAACGAATGATGAGAGCTACATGTTATCAGGCGGAGAATTGGAAGAATTTAAAGAGATTATCGAGAGTCTGCTTGATTTCAAAAAGAAACACAAAACTATTTATACATCTGATCATATCTTAAAGGTTATGCCTGATTTTTTTAAAAATGGGTACATTCCCAATTGCAGGACTGGTGATAGATTCTTAAACGTAAATCCCGAAGGCACCCTATCTCCTTGCGGCCTGATTAGAACTGATTATAGGACACAAAGGGAGCTAAGAATGAAATTTTCTAAAAGCAATATTTGTACTTATTGCTACACGAGTATTCGAGCTAATACTGAAAAACCAGCCAGGTATTTGGTTAGAGATACTATAGGCCATTTTGATTCTCAAAAGTGATTTCTCATCCCGAATAATACGCCATCTCCTTTATTTCTTCATTGATTGAAATGAGTAGATCTTTATTTATCTCTTGAATTAAGAGAAATTACTTGATAAAAATGTATTCAAGACAAAGAAGGAAAAGACATAGTGATAGGCTCCCTCAGTCGGACAATATCTTTAGCCAAGCACGGAATTAGGAACTATTTTACAAAAAGACCTTTCTGCGTTTCTTTTGAAGTGACCCGTAACTGTAATGCAAAATGCAAGCACTGTCATTTGGGAGAAGCAATGGAGGAAGAGAGGGCGACTCCTCAGAAGTATGGTGAGATCTATCGGGAATTGAAGCCCTTAGTCGCTCAGGTATCTGGGGGAGAACCTTTAATTCGTAGAGACTTGGAAGAAATTATTGGAGCGTTAAGAAATCCGAACGGTGCTCCTTATATTGTGGTAACCACGAATGGTGCTTTATTGACAAAGGAGAGATACTTCAGTTTACGGAAGGCTGGGGTGGATGAATTTTCTCTTTCTTTTGATTATCCTGATGAGAGGCATGATGAATTCAGAGGAGTTCCTGGACTCTTCAAGCGAATAGAAGCCCTCATCGGGGAGCTTAAGTCAAATGATAACAAGGGAATTACTCTGAGCTGTGTGGTTCAAAGTGACAATTTCAGAGACATAATCCCGCTTGTTGAGCTGGCCAGGGATTGGAATGTCAGTCTCAACTTCAGCACTTATACTCCATTGAGAACGCATGATAAAAACTACATGCTGTCCAAGCAGGAATTGGAAGAGCTTAAAGAGATAATCAAGAAGTTGCGTGATTTAAAGAAAAAAAATAAAAATATTTATACTTCTGATTTTGTCTTTAGAAAGATGGTCGAATTTTTTGAGAAAGAATCAATTCCATATTGTCGTGCTGGTAAGAAGTTTCTTGTCGTTAATCCTGATGGCAGTCTTTCTCCTTGTGGACTGATCATAAAAAAATATAATGGCCGGAAAGAACTTATAGAAGAATTTCAGAATGAAAATCAATGTGAGTATTGTTATACAAGTATCCGCGCTAATACTGAAAAACCGGCGATGTATCTAATCAAAGACACTATAAAATCACTTTAATTTCAATATAAGCATCTTCTTTCCAAAGTAATAGGATTGAAAATTTCTTCTTTAATTCCGCATTTAATAATACGAACTCCCATTGTGAATAAATGAAATACGTGGATTAGCTACCGTTTGAAAAGAAAGATTATTTTTTGACTTCTTTTTTTTCCTATGCTATTACCTTGAAAAAGAATACAGAATCCAGAGTACGATTGTACTATTGGAGACTAGCAACTTGAGAATAAAAGTAAGGCTCTTTGCGTATCTCAGAGACCTCTTTGAAGGAAAAGAAAGAGATTTGGAGATTGAAACCGGGGCTACTATTCGGGACCTCCTTGATTTACTCTGTGATTCTCCTAAGCTGCGCAAAGAGATTTTTAAAGATAGAGAAATCAATCCCAACCTGGCCATATTCAAAAATGGAACTTCTATTAAGGGTTTAAATGATCTCGAAACCCACATTAGCGAAGGAGATACACTAAATATTTTTCCTTATATTGGTGGGGGGTAAGGCAGTAAACCGTACGGCCCATGCTTGCCAGAAAAGTCCAGATTTTATACTTTAAAATCTTCTCTCTTCCATAATTGGAAAAACAATGAGTAGTTCCAAGGCATACGGATATCATGGCAAGATTCTGGAAGTTAACCTTTCTCAGGGCAGTATCCAGAGGAAGCCCCTTGATGCCAGGGTAATAGAGGACTA
Organism: uncultured Eubacteriales bacterium; assembly: GCA_964608785.1. GTDB lineage: Bacteria > Acidobacteriota > Aminicenantia > Aminicenantales > Aminicenantaceae. The sequence goes on along the minus strand of CAZSPM010000138.1, from coordinate 3,717 downwards.
TCTGGGCGGAAGAGGGCTTGCCACTCGTATCTTTTTCGATGCCATTGAGCCTCTGTGTGATCCGCTTGGTTCGGATAATGTTTTAGTCATTGCAACATCCCCCCTTATCGGTACAAAGGCACCGACTGGGTGCCGTGGGCACATGGTTTTCAAATCTCCACTAACTGGATTGATTGGGAGCGCTAATTGTGGAGGAACCTGGGCACATACATTCAAATCTACAGGGCACGATGTTCTGGTAATCAAAGGAAAGGCCTCTGAGCCGGTGATGATTGATATCTCACCAGGGAATGTTGAAATCAAATCTGCATCTCAACTCTGGGGGATGGATGTTCACAAGACTACAGACCATCTGACCGAGGGGATTGAGCAGAGTCGGCGTCCTCGCATCCTCTGTATCGGGCCTGCCGGAGAGAATCTTGTCAGATTATCCGCAGTGATGAACGATAAAAATAGGGCATACGGCCGTTCTGGCCCTGGCGCTGTTTTTGGGAGCAAAAACCTCAAGGCCGTCAGAGTTACAGGAAACATAAATATCCAGATAAAGGATAAAGAGCAGTATCAATCAGGGTTGGACCAGGCCCTGTACTTGTTAAAAGCCGTCCCTGCAACCAAACGTCTCTTCCGCGAACTCGGTACTTCCGGGCTTATTGAATTGATCAACATTATTAATATGCTGCCTCACAAGAATTTTCAAGACACCTTACACAAGGATGAGGATGTTGATAAGGTTTCTGGAGAGACTTTGGCTAAGACCATTCTTAAGAGGGCTGGCGCTTGTTATGCATGCGTGATTGCCTGCCAGCGCCATACTCAAGCCGGAGATAAAAAGGGGGAGGGGCCTGAATACGAAACAGATGTTATGATGGGTCCGAACTGTGGAATCTACAATCTTGAAACAATCACCAGAGCGAACTATCTCTGTAATGAATTGGGCATGGACACAATCAGCTTCGGAGGGACAGTGGCTTGTGCCATGGAACTATTCGAGAAAGGGATAATCGGTACAGAAGACACAGGGGGAATTGAACTCAGTTTTGGCAATGCAGAGGCCCTCGAACAAATGGTTGAACTCGTAGCCCTTCGCAGAAATATTGGAGATAAGCTTGCCGAGGGCTCTTTCCGTTTGGCGAGTGATTTTAAACATCCAGAATTTTCCATGACGATTAAAAAGCTGGAAATTCCCGCCTATGATCCCCGAGCATCTTTTACGCAGGCTTTAGGATATATGACTTCACCCACAGGAGCATGCCACTTGAGAGGAGGGTATGCTGTTTCTCTCGCTTTTTTTGGTGGAACCAAGGAGATTCCTCGATTCAGCCTGCTTCAATCTCCCATAGCCATCAGGAATATGCAAAACCTCGGAATACTCCAAGATAGTCTGGGAGTTTGCCGGTTCACCGGCTTTGCCTTTTCCACTGATCCGTGGTCCCGAATAGTGAGTGGCATAACTGGAATGCAGTTTTCAACAGCAAAGCTGGAAGAAATAGGAAATAGAATTGCCACACTTGAAAGACTCTTCAATCTCAACGCAGGATTAAAATGGGAAGATGATACTCTGCCTGAACGTTTCAGCCGAGAGCCGATTCTTGTGGCAGGGAAAGAAAGACTTATCCCCAGAGATATAATCGATAGGATGAGAAGCGATTACTATGGAGTGAGAGGATGGGATAGTCATGGAAAGCCTACCCCTAGCCTGTTAAAGAATCTTGATATAAAGGAAAAGCAGTAAATAAAAGCGGTATCATTTGAAATGAGAAAAGACTTAAATATAAGGGCTTATGTTAAAGGATGGAAGGGGAGCCACGCTCAGAGGATTGTGACTCCCTTCAGATTATTGATCACTCCCGCGGTTTTTTTCCGTGATCATTAATCTTTACTCTGTGATTCAGGGCACGACCTCGTATCAAGGTCTATTTCTTCGATTTTATCAACTTCTCCAGTTGTACAATCTTTTTCTTGATTAACTCTCTTGTTCTGGGATCTTCTGTGTTTTTTAACTTTTCTTTCAACGCGGCCATTTGAAGTGATAATTCTTTCTTCTCTTGTTCTTTCTTCTTATACAACGCATTGAGCTTCTCTTTTATCTTTTTTCTTTTTTCTGGGTCTTTGGTATTTGCCAGCAATTCTTTCAGTTCAAGTTCCATTTGTTTAATCGATTTTGGATTAACGATCATGTAGTTGTTGTCATCATTTAACTCTGCTCTCATATTTTTGAGTTCCTGCAGCTTCTTTTCGATTGCTTTTCTTTTCTCAGGGTCCTTGGTCTCTGCATAAGCTTCTTTGAGCTTTTTCTCCTTGAGCTTTATCTCTTTCTGTTTCTTTTCCATTTCCTTCTTCTTCTGATCTTTAGACTTATCTTTTATAACGGCAGGAGACTCGGGGTTTTCCGGGGAGAGTATTACATTGTCAACGTCATTCGGGCTGCTCTGTTCTGGTGCTTTTACTGATCTAGGCTCGGCAAAAGCGAGCAACAACAGGCAAACAATTGGGACAACAAGCAAGATTTTGAATTTTGCCCTTCCTCTGGATTTGATTTTTTCCATCATGGTTATCCTCCTTTTGATCTGTGAATGGTTAAAATTGTTCGCGAATTCAAACAATTTTACCCCCACTTGCTGCTCGAATATGAGCAGCTGATACTTCGCCTTACTGCAGCCCTGCGCAATGACTGCATTGTCAGCCAAGTACTCATGTGTTTCTTTTAGCGATTTTTTGTACGGCCATACAAAAGGATTGAACCATTGGAAAATTGTTAGTAATTCAAGGAGAATCAAATCTATAGAATGATATTGTTTGGCGTGAACCAATTCATGGGCAATGATTCTTTCAAAATCCCGGTCAGAGAAGTCAGGTTTATTTATGAAGAAAAAGTTGAAAAATGAAAAGGGCGTAGTGTTTTTATCCAAAAAGACAATTTTTATTCCCTCTTGGTGCTGGAACCCGTATCTTTTTATTAAAATGAATAATTGAATGAGTCTATAAGACAGGCGCAGGAGAAAAAATCCGGCACCTATGAGATAGATCAACCATAGAATATCTGTAACTCCAGGGCGCTGAACCTGTATTCCTGCAGGTTGGGTTAGGATGTATGTATTTTCGGTCAGCGCTCTCGAGAAAAATAGCGACGGTATTTTTACGAGTGGGATAACGAATGAGAAGGGAATGGATAGTATTAAGAAAAATCGGTTGAGGGCGAAGAACGTTTCCTTTTTTAGGAAGGTCCAGTAGATCAAATAAAAAAGAGCCAAACAAACACCGACTTCGAAGAAATACATAAGCGAATTATTCATTTTCGCTTCTCTTTTGTTTTTTTATTTCCTCGTTGATCATTTTTCTGATTTCTTCCAACTCCTCGATACTCATATTTTCATCGCTTGTAAAAAAGGAGACCATTTCTTTGAAGGAGTCGCTGAAATAATTTTTGACGATACTATCCAGGTATATTTTCTTGTAATCATCCTTGGTGACAGTCGGATAATATTCGTGGGTTTTCCCGTAGGCATTGTGCGAGACAAAGCCTTTCTTTTCCAGAATCCTGACTATGGTTGATACAGTGTTATAGGCTGGTTTTGGCTTGGGGAGATGCCTGATTATATCCTTCACAAAACCTTTTTCCAGCTCCCATAATACTTGCATTATTTGTTCTTCGGCCTTTGTTAATTTTTTCATGGTAACTTTAATATACAACTAAACGCTTAGTTTGTCAACTAACAA
>CAZSPM010000137.1:0-6065 GCA_964608785.1 uncultured Eubacteriales bacterium | reverse complement strand
CCACGTCGAGGTCCTGGAAGAGCCGCGAAGCTCTGAAGTAGAGTGCTTTAAATCCCTGAAGACACGCCTGATGACCCAGTGCGCATGCGATGTAGCTCTTTCCGGCGCCCGTGGGTCCTGTGACCTTCGTTTGACACGGCTAGTCACAAAAAATAAGTGTAATCAGTTTATAGCTAACAAGATATAGAGATTATCGGGACGATGGGCGTGTGCCTAGGATTTTCTGTCCTATTCTGTAACGGTCAGGATGTCAGGGAGTGGCTTAACCTCCAGCTTTTTCAGGATGTTACGGCAGGCTGGAGTGGTGGGGGATGTCTGGAAAAGTGTCCCGTTCGGGGTCAACAATTGAGCAACTTTTATTTTCCTGAGCTCCTCTCTCACCCGTCCCCAGCTCTCCCCACAGGCATTTTCTGCGACTCGTTCCAACAGCAGTGCAAGGACACAGAGAAAGATATGAGCCCGGATCCTCTCCGGTGTCCGGTGATTGACGGGTCGTATCTCAAGACCCAATTTCATCACTTTCCAGGACTCTTCCACCCTCATCAGCTGCTTGTACGCCAATGCCAGATCTTCACTCGTTAAGCTCTCATCATTGGTCCGGATGACCCAGAGTCCATCCCGCTTCCCTCTCTTGCGTATTGCTCCCTTGTTGAGGACAACTCTTCCGGTCTTCAGTTTCCTCAGATACTTCCCATACCTCCTGCTCGCAAGAAGAGCACATGCCCTCTTTGGATGCTCATCTCCCTTTTTCCCCAGAACCTCGAGTTGGGCGGAAAGCTCGAGGAGCACTTCATCCCGGTGAGCCTTCTGTCTCTTCGCCTCTTCGGGATTGTAACAGACCACGTACCTGCGACGACGCTCGCCTCTTCCAACCCACACCTCCTTCACCTGCAGATTGTCCCGCATTCGCCGGTATCTCCCCCGTCGGCTCAACACCTCCGTTACCACCTCGGTTCCCTGACGGCACGGCATCGCCACCACATAGCTGCTCCCTCCCAGTGCAAGGGTAGTGAGGTTGTCCTCGCTCACCATCCCGGCATCGGTAACAAACAGACACCGGTTGAGCTTCCAGCCACGCAGATCCTCCTTCACCCGCTCCACGGTCGTCACATCCGTGGTGTTTCCGGGAAATACCCAGCTCTTTACCGGTATACCATCACGCGTCATCGCAAGACCCACCACGATCTGGGGAGCATCGGCCCTGCCGTCCTTGGAATACCCTCGCAACCTCAGTGCATCCTCTCCCTTGTCCTCATCATCGATCTCGAAGTATATGCTCGTCGTATCGTAGAAAATGAGATCCACATTGAGGCTCAACAGATCCGCCAGCTGCCAGAAAAGCTCCTCCTCGATCCGCTCCTTGTGCCTTGAGAGAAAATCCATCGATCGATACAGATGATGAAGACTGACCCCTTCCCCTTCCGGAAAATAGACATCCTCTCTCATCCAGCTCTCATACGTAAAGAGCTTCGATGAAGGAGCAAGACACCGATTCGCCACCATCGCAAATACCGCCCGCTCGAAGGGAACTCCGCGGCCCTCCTCACGAAGAGCGCTCTCGAGGATCTTTCTGATACCCAGTCTCTCCCACAGGGCACTCAACACATGAAAGTGGCCATGCTCCCAACTGTCGACAAACTGCCAGCCAGGCTCGAGCTCGGCAATAGCTTCGAGGGGGGCATGCCGCCGGATGCTCGCGGCCAGTTGTCTCAACCTCTCCCTGGCCTTGCCATCTTCTCTTCCCAAGGTGCAGACAACGCGTGTTTGAGAACGTCTCTTCTCAGAGTTCCAGGAGTTCTCGGCGATCTGGAGGTAGGTGACGGTTGTGCCGTCCTTGTTTTTTCTCGATGTGGTTCGCAGAAACATGATAACTATATAATACAATATAGCAAACTCCATGTCAAGGAAATATGTCATGATCTGTGTATCTATGTGTTTCCGGATTTTATGCCTATTTCGGAGGGAAGATTTGTTGTGCTTCAACGAGTTACGCGGACAAACAATGGAAAAGTGTGCCTATCGGTGTCAAACGCAGGTCTTAGCTACTATGTTATATTCAAGATTGCCGGTTTGGGTATTATTGGTGCGATCATTCTGATTTTATTCGGCCTTTTTGCGGGATTGGCACCGGGTTTCATGGGTACTAAACCAATCATCCTCTATTTATTGTATCATGATCCGATCTTGTTAATGTATGTCGCTATTACTGCACAAGTTGCGGATATTCTCGATGCGCTCCGGAATAGAAATAAGGGTGAATAGAAGAAGGAGATTTCAAAGAAGATTAATTTGTAAGTATGTTTTTAGGGAATTCGATTTAAATTCTGTGTAGAATAGATCAACGGGTCTCATCTTCACCTTTCAGCATTGCATTCAGATTATTTACCAAGTTGGTCAGATTCTTGCTTTTGTTCTCATCTCCTTCAATATTATAGCGGTAGTACTTTACCTTCTTTCCATTTTCTGCCACTTCCACCACTTTTACTCTGTCCTCGGTTTGCATTATTTTACTGCTGTCTTTATCCCATTCAATTTGGAGATAGGCAGAGTATATAATCTCTGGAGAGTTGATTCGAATGAAATCCTTTCGTAGGTATATAGCCTTGCCAACATTAGATATTCGAATATCATAAGATGATTTCCCTGCCCCCATCCCTAAAAATCGGGGAAAAACTTTATTGTAGACGAGAATCAATACATGCTGTTCGCTTCTTAAGGGGATTATAAAGTCGTCCAGCTCACCATGTACACTGTTCTCCCAATCACATCGTTTAAAACCGTGTTGAGGAGAAAAGCCGGCGGATGACTCATAAACGGGTCCGTTGACCAGTCGATCGTATTGATCCGCCATTTCTTCGAAAGTCTCTCCCCATAATAGAACCAAAGTATCATCTACATCCTGGACTTTCACAAGAAGATCAAGGATTTCATCATTTAACGGCACTTTGAATTCTTTCTCCCTAGCCTCTATTATTGATTTTTTTTCCATGGTGTAACTATAAAGTGCGGGTACCATCTTGTATATCATTAAGTTGGAGATTCCTATCGTTGCGAAGCCCAGGATGATGAGATATAAGATAGAGTTCAGTATTAGCACCTTTTTCTTCTCAGCCCATACATCCATGGAATCTATGAAATCACGCATTTCAATCAATTCTTTCAGGCGGGTCAGATCCGTGGCGTGGGCCCGAAGGATCAACTGATTAAACGGCGAATCAAAATGTACAGAGAATCTTGATATTAAACGCCACTTATTCTGGATGATCACTTTTCTGACCAGAAAGATCGTGCTGTAATAGAAATAGCTGCTAAAAAAAAGAAAGGCGATCAACGCCCCAATGAAGGCGGGATTGATCAGAAATGGTCCCAGGTATAGAGTAAATGTCGCTGACACAAAGACGAGAAGGAGTGGATATGAGATTTTTCTGCTGAGATTAGATAAGTATCGGATACTGAGTTTGGGGTGTTGGACCAGTGAAAAGTAAATTCGTTGGAAACGAAGTTTTCTCAGTAATCTGTGAAACATGATCATGCAACTAATTAGATATAAAAAATTAAGAAGAAAAATAAAACCGAATAGACCGTAACCGAAATCGATCCATGGATTAAAAGTAGATGATTTTGTGATAGTAAAAAACCACCCAGTGCCGACTATTGAGCCGAGGAATATAAATAGGATTCGCCATTTATTATGCTTGAGCCCATGCCTGAATCGGCTGAAACCTGTCCCCTCAATAGGATAATCCCCAAATATGGGGAGTATCAGCTCATTGAAAAGTTTATCCGTTCCATATCCCTTGCCAGATTTTAAAAAGGCGGCAAAATTGGGTCGGCTTTCAGATAGCAATTTTCGAATTCGAAAGGTAGCCCAGTATATAACCGACCACATGATACCGATTGAGATGGTTGTCAGAGCCATCATAAAATCTTTGTTTAGATAAAACAGGAAGACAGTCGCAATTGTACTTAAGGCGACAGTGACTGCTAACATTTTTTTTGTATGGTGCTTTGACCCTAAAAAGCATTCACTAACAAATTCGAATAAGAGAAGCGGTTCGATCTGTAAAATCGATTCATCTTTTTCTTGGGAAAAACTTTCAACATAGTTCTCCGCTTCGTCTTTTAAAGTCAACGCCTCAGTGTTCTTAGGGTCTTCAGAAAGAACAAGCTGTAGTTGTTCCTGCGATTCCTCTGGCCGGCCCATCTGTAATAGTATCTTTGCATTGCTCAAAAGAAAATCGTGATCATCCGGGACTAACAATAGGTATTCTTCGAGGACGGAATGAGCTTCTTCCGGGTTCCCAGTCGATTCCTTCAAAGTAAATAATAATTGAACAGCTTCCCGGTATCCCGGACTCATTTTTACTGAATGCTCTAGTAAAACGATAGCTGTTTCAATATCACCTCCTTCCAATTCAACCTGAGCTTTCATGAAATTGAGCTTGGACTCCTCAGATACCTCGAGCATTTTGAGCATGTGCTCGGGTAATCCCGTGCCTCCATCTGTTGTGATGAGTTCTTGTATGCTTTGCTGTGTCTGTTCAAATATTTTATCGGAAGCAGTGATATCACATCGAGAGCCGGATTGATAACAGAGGTATTCTATTTTTGATTTCTTGGCGCCATTTAGAAAGAATATTTCCGGTGATCTTGTCTCCTCACAGTTAATAACTGTACAAAATGGGAAAAGATCAAGATACCGGACCTCTTTTTCCTCATCCGGAATCTGAACGTAGAGATGGCCAACGGACAATTCAGCAAGCAGACTCTGTTTTTTCTTCTTGGGAATTAGTCCGTTCCAAACCTGGGTATGATAGTCATCTCCGGTTGTTGTTTTCTGCAGACTTTGTACTTCTATCAAGGGAAGTTCGAGTGGAAAACAAATTCTATTGAGGAGAGACGTGGTAACCTGTTTGAAAGAATGAATCCGCTTCTGAAAGATTTCGTCACTGACCTTGGCGCCGTGAGCTACGCGATTGCGATAAATAACTAAAACATCGAGCATTTGCTTATAGCTTTTAGCGTTCTTCGGTGTCGTATAGCCGACAAGGTCAGATAGAATCAGCAGGTCATCAAAAGTTGCGTCATCCATTTCGTCATCATAAAATTCAGTAATACGTTTTATGTCGGAATCACCAATGTTGTTATATGTTCTCAATAGATCACGTAACAGGGAAGAGTACAGTCCGAGAGAGGGACGAGCCAATCCCAACATCGATTGCTGGATCTTTGGATTGTCGATTTGGTCCAATCTGTATTGTGCAATGAATATAGTTGAGAGATACTTGAGGGTAGATTCGAAGACATCAAACAGTCCCTTTTCCAGATTACCCCAATCATCTTCACCAATATTAACAGCGCGATGAAATGTCTTCACAATCGGATATGCAAATCGAGCGAATTTGGTTTCGATATCAGAGGCTGTTATTGAATGAGGAATGTCACCGGTCATCACCCTTGTCTTTCCTTTCAGATTAATCCGTCTTTGATGAAGCAATTAATGCTGCTTTTCCATATTCAAAAAAGGATCCAAGTGTTACCAAAACAAGAACCCAGGAAAAGGTGGAGATGATTTGATTACCAGTCCATGACCAATAATAAGGTCCAAGCGTTAGAACAATTGCCCCAATTCCCTGAAAACCAGCTTTGATTTTACCACTCCATTTGGCAGAAACAGAAAACCCATGTCTTGTTAATATTACCCGGCAATAGACGACTGAAATATCTCGGAAGGCCATTGCAAGGGGAACTATGGGTAAAACCAGGCCAACACAAGCCAGGGTCCAGTATACTATGATTCTTGAAACACTGTCAATATATGGATCAAGAATTGCTCCAAATTCAGATTGAACAGAATAACGCCTTGCTAGTATCCCATCGAAAAAATCAAGTACTTCTATTACCACCAGTATGATAATAGGAGAAATAGGTATGGCTGCGGATTGATAATGCCTTAGTAAAATGATGGCGAAGAGGATAGCTAGAGGAAGGCGTGTAACCGTCATCGTCTGGATAAAAATAAAGCTCAGGTTTTTTCTTTTACGAGGAAACATTCTCACCAATCT
>CAZSPM010000136.1:0-6075 GCA_964608785.1 uncultured Eubacteriales bacterium | reverse complement strand
TTCACCTCTTCTCTTTCCTTTGAAAGCGCGGAAGGGATAAAAGCCTTTATATAGTTGGAAGTCAAAACTTCCACTCCATCTATCTTATTCTTTATGACCACAGCATCGCATTCCTTTCCTATAAAGAGCCGGCGAAATTCCGCATTTTTCCTCCTGGCAAGTTTCCTCAAATGCTTTGCCCTTTCATGCTTCACTCTATCGTTTACCTGAGGCCAAGAAGCAGCAAGAGTACCTGGACGCGGAGAATAGGAAAATACATGAAAATAAGTTAATGGCGACTCCTCCAAAAAACTATATGTCGTCTCAAAATCTCGCTCGGTTTCTCCGGGAAGCCCCACAATAATATCTGCTCCTAAGGATGCCCGGGGAGAAAGATGTCTCAAGGAGGAAAGAATTCTCCGGTAATCTTCAATACCAATTTTTCGTCCCATGCTCTCCAGGATTTCATCCGAACCATGCTGCAATGAGAGGTGAAAATGGGGGCATATCTTCTCGCTTGTTGCTATATGCTCCAGCAACGAGGGGCTCATAAATCGAGGATCAAGGGAACTCAACCTTACTCTCCTCAGTCCATCCAAATTTCCTATCTCCTCTAATAGCTCCTGCAGCGAGCTCTTACGCTTAAGATCAAGGCCATAGGAACAGAGGTGAATTCCAGTCAGAACAATCTCTCTGAAACCTTGATTGATGAATTTTCTTATCTCGGCAAGGATATCTTTTCTTTCATAGCTTAGACTTGGGCCTCTTACTTCAGGAATAATGCAGAAGGCGCAGCGAAAGCTGCATCCATCCTGAATCTTGACAAGCGCTCTGGAACGGAATGGTAAGTTTGGGATGTCCTCATGTGGATCGACATGAGTAAGAACTCTGCCGGGTAAACTTTTTTTATCTGAGTTGGAGAGAAGAAGCCAGACTTGAGGAAAATCTTCAATTTCCTCTAAGCTGCGTTCTGCATAGCAGCCGGTAAGGATCAGACGTGCCTTTGGATTTAGCCGAGCCGCTTTCTTTATGAAATTCCTGACATCTCTATCTGCACGGCTGGTAAGAGTACAGGAATTGACCACAATAAAATCGCTGCGAGTAAAATCCCTCTCATATCGCACTCCATGATTCTGAAACTCATCCGCCCAAGAAAAGGCTTCGGCTTGATTGACCCGACAGCCAAAGGTTTGAATTGAAAAAGAAGTCATAGATCTTGCTGAATTTTTTTTGATTTGCTTTCAACCTGAGATGCCATCTTCTCCCGATATTCCCTCAGCTTGGTCATTAGAGTGTCATCTTTGAGACTAAGAATCTGAGTCGCCAAAAGGGCAGCATTCACGGCTCCCGATTTTCCCAGGCCCATTGTGGCCACAGGGACTCCCTTCGGCATCTGAACTGTTGAAAGCATTGCATCAAGGCCACCGAGATTTGAACTCTCTACGGGAACCCCGATGACAGGCCGGATGCTGTGCGAAGCTACAACGCCTGCCAGATGAGCTGCTTTACCGGCCACAGCAATGAATACTTCAACTCCTTTTTCCTCATAGCTTTTTACGAGATTTAATGTCCTTGAAGGTGACCGATGGGCAGATGTCACCTCTATCGCAAAGGAAACTCCGAATTCCTTGAGCACCACGAGAGCTTCTTTTACCACATCATAGTCAGAGTCGCTTCCAATAAAGATCGCTACATTCATTTTTTTACTCCCTTATTAAACCGATATCGGTTCTATAATGCATGTCATCAAACTGGATCATAGAGATGGCTTTATATATCTTCCCCATGGTAGCAGTCAAGGTCTTCTCAGAAGCACATACTCCTAGAACCCTTCCTCCATCTGTATAATATTCATCCTTTTGAGATTTCGTTCCTGCATGGAAAATCGTTATCCCAGAGGACTTTGAGACCTCCTGTAATCCCTTTATTAACTTGCCTTTCTCATATTTTTTTGGATATCCACCTGAGGCCAGGACCACGCAAGCAGAAGGTTTGCTGCTCCATTTGATTTCTTTTTCCAATAAATCCTCTTCTACAGCGGCAAGAAGGATATCAACCAGATCACTCTCCATTCTCAGCATTTGAGGCTGGGTTTCCGGGTCTCCAAAACGACAGTTGTATTCCAGAACCTTGGGCCCTTCCCCTGTTAACATCAATCCCACGTATAGAACCCCTTTGTACTTCCGGCCTTCCTCAAGCATACGGGTCACAGTGGGATAGATAACTGTCTGCATAATCATCTCAAAAAGGTCCTTATCAATATGAGGAGATGGAGAAATCGCACCCATTCCTCCTGTATTTGGACCTTTATCACTGTCGAAAGCTGCTTTATGGTCCATGGTTGTGACCAGAGGCACAATTTTCAGTCCATCTGTAATGACGATAAAGGACACCTCTTTTCCTGTTAGATATTCTTCAATGATAATCCGTTCTCCCGATTCTCCAAATTTTTTCTCAACCATAATCAAGTTTACAGCATCTTCTGCTTTTCCTTGCCCATCGCAGATAATGACCCCCTTCCCTGCCGCCAATCCGTCTGCTTTCACTACCACAGGGTAAGAAAATTCACCTGAATTCAATATTTCTTTCGCCTTTTTGGGAGACTCTGTAATCTTATATCCGGCAGTCGGAATCTTATGCCTTTCCATGAATTGCTTGGCAAATATTTTGCTTCCCTCCAATTCTGCGGCATTTTTATTGGGCCCGAAAATCTTTAAATCAAACTTCTCGAACTCATCAACGATCCCAAGTGTTAAAGGAAGTTCAGGACCTACTACGGTCAAGTCAATACCTTCTCTGGCAGCAAAATCCGCCAGAGATTTGATATCTGTCTCGCGCATGTCTAAATTCCGAGCGATACTCCCTGTCCCCTCATTGCCGGGAGCACAATAGAGTCCTTTTACTTTCTTACTCTGGGAAATTTTCCAGGCGAGAGCATGTTCTCTTCCTCCTGAACCAACGACTAATACTTTCATCTTAAATTCCTCTTTTTTTGATTCATTCTGACAAAAAAGAATTTATTCGTCAACTTGACATCTATGGCAGATTTTTCTCGAAATTCTCTAAAAACATCTGCCTGAAACCAGGATAAGGGAATATGCTTTTAATTATTCCAACAGCAAGAGGAAGGGCCTCCTCTGGGGAAAGGCAGAATTTCATCTGGAGAAATTTTTGGCGTAACTCTCTCACCTCTTCCTTCACTTTTTGATCTCTGATGACGACATCGGCGATTAGGGCTGATAACTCATCAAAATCTTTCTCCCCCATCCCGAAGCGCGTCATTTCTTGGACTCCCATTCGGATGCCACTCGGATCAAGGAAAGTTTCATCATCTGGCAATGCCTGGTAATTGGTCAGGATATTGTTCTCTTCAAGTCGCCGCGCTATCTCCTGACCGTTTCCGAAAGATCTAATCCGGATAACAACTTGATGAGTCTCTGTAAACCCATCACTTTCGTCTCCTTCGACAGGAATTCCTTTATCTTTCAAAGAGCGGGCAAAGGCCTTGGCATTACTCCTAACATGTTTCTGGTATTCTTCTTTGAACTCATTCATCTCATAAGTAGCCATCAGGAGGGCTAGGAGGGTTCCCAGATGATGGTTGCTGGTAGAGCCAGGGAACGCTCTGCCCTTTATATCCAGCCATAATTTTCGTAATCGGCTGCTCTTGGGAAAGTTGCCTGCGACTATGCCGCGCTGAGGTCCAAAGAAAGTCTTATGCGTGCTTCCGGTAATAACATCTACCCCTTCCTCCAAAGGCCTCTGAAAATATCCATACAAACCTAAAACATGGGCCATATCATACATGATTACCGGCTTTACCTCCCAATCTTTGACCAGATCATGAACAAACTTGATAGGCTCTTGATAGAGGAACATGCTTTTGCCAAACACCACAAGCTCAGGCTTATGGTTCTTCAAGATTTCTTCAAGCTTCTCAAGATCAGGTTTATAAGGATTCTCCTCCAAAACAGGAAAATTAATCACGTGTTCTTTCCCTGTCTCAGGGTCTTCCTCTACGAAATTGAACAGGGCTCCCATGGGCTGAGAGCTGAGATGTCCGCCCTTGTTTAAATCATTGTTCATGACCAGCTTCATCTTCCGCATCGGCTGATCCTTCGGGCGGTCGCGATTGATAAAACGCACCATTCCCTTGAACACCACTTCATTAGCCATCTGACCGCTAATGAGTCTCAATTCTACCTCAGTACAGCCAAAAAAACGACACAACTCCTCCCGCACTCCTTCCTCGACCTCCCTTATAAAATCTGTGCCTTGATAGAAATAGATTTCTTCTCCTTTCATTGTCCTGTGTTCAGCATAGCGACCCGAAGGATCCGAAATCTCGCACAATTTCACTATTAAAGATGGAGTGGTTTCCGAAGGAATGAGGTTAATGGAATCTCGCTGTCTCCATCTGTTATTATCCTCAATTTTTTGAGCTAAAGATTGAACTTTTTCATTGAATGAAGACATCGTTTTTGCTCCTCTCTATGACTTAAAATTCTTTCTTTCAATCTCAAGAATCTTGTCAATCCTTCTCTGATGACGGCCCTCTTCATACTGGGTTTCAAGCCAAACTTTGACAATACTAAGAGCCTCATCTTCAGGGAGTATTCTCCCTCCCAAGGTTAAACAGTTGGCGTCATTATGTCTCCGGCTCATTTCTGCAGAATACTCATCCGTACAAGGGGAAGCCCTTATACCTTTGTATTTGTTGGCGACGATGGCCATCCCAAGGCCTGTGCCACAAACGAGTATAGCCCGGTTATACTCTCCTATCGAGATCGCTTTAACAGCTTTTTCGGCATAATCAACATAATCAACCTTCTCATCTGGTCCACAGCCAAAATCCTCGTACTGAATGCCATTTCCTGAAAGATAATCCATTATACTCTTTTTGAGTTCATACCCCGCATGGTCCGAAGCGACGGCGATCTTCATTCCTGCCTCCTTTCTTGCCAAACAGAATCCTCAAAGTCTGGGTTTTCTATCCGATATGTATTGAATGGAAGACACATTTTAACACAACAGATCAGGCTGAGTATAGAAAAAACCGTTTGAAGGCTGAGCGGGCCAGGAGAGATCTGACTTCTAAATTGGTTCCAACGGGGTCAGGCTTTCACAATGTTCTCTCATTCCTGTACCTGCTACCTGCCTTCGCGGGCACAAGCTCCGCAGGCACAAGCTCCACGGAAATCAAGAATCATGTTCGTCATTCCTGTGAAAGCAGGAATCTAGAAAGTGGATAGTCCTGGATTCCCGCTTATGCGGGAATGACATTTTTTTCAACCCCCGTTGGAACAAGTTATGAAAGCCTGACCCCAATGCTACATATTATTAAAGGCTGGTCTGTTCTATTGCTTCTCTTTTTCTGTTACGAGTGTCTTGGCTTCAGGGATCACTTCCATAGCTTTTAAAACAACTGGATCACTCTTCCTGTAGACTTTAATGCCGTCCTCTATTCCCCAGAGCGAAGAAAATATTTCTCTTTCCAGTTCCCTCTTTATTTCTTCTTTAGCTTTCTTAAATTTATCAGAGTCAAATTCAATTTTCTTCTCTTTAAGATGTTTCTTGAAATCTTCAAGGATATCAGCGTTGACCAGGAGATCTTTTTCTATGATTGTTTTTTTACGGGCATCTTTAATCTTTTCTCCTGGCTTGTCAGGAAAAATATATCCTTTCGAAATCTGAGTCTCTCTATTTGCGAATTTTAGACCATAGGAGAAAAATGCTCCCCTAAGCAACAGGTCAGCCGTAAGAGTCTGGTAAGAGAATTTGACTTCATAATCAGGAGATATTCCGCCCTGACCCAGGACTTCTCTTCCCCCTGCAGTATATCTCACTTCCCTTTTGGCCTTAGGAATCTCTTTACTGTACCGATAATCTTCTATATTCGCGTAATCTCTCTGTATTGATCTTCCACTCGGGGTAAAATATCTTGCGGTTGTTAACGCGACTGCAGAATTTGGCTGTAAAGGAAAAACTGTTTGAACCAATCCTTTCCCCCAGGAACTTTCGCCTACGATCAAACCTCTGTCATTATCCTTCACGGCTCCGCTTACAATCTCAGATGCACTGTATGTGGCTCGATTT
>CAZSPM010000135.1:3516-6086 GCA_964608785.1 uncultured Eubacteriales bacterium | reverse complement strand
AAGAGTCTGTCAGTACAGGACGCTCGATAATATCTGAAAAGGTCTTCTCCGTTGTCAATAATGACTTGTAAGAGATTCTCACAGCGATTTTATCAGCAGAAAAAAAAGGAGATAGTGAATGTGTTCTTACATTCTCCATGATCAGGGCTGGTGGAAAAAAAGACATGTAAAGATCAGTATAATCAAAACTTGACTGGATCCTCTTTTTTATCTGGTACAGAAATATATTTTTAAGGACTATTCCAGACCCCGCCAAGATAAGAACTATAACGGATAGGATGATCAGTGATTTAAGCCTTCGTTTTATCCTCATGGTTACTCAGAACAACAAAATCTGTTAGTTGGATTGCATCTCATTTTGAGAAAAAGCCATTTTTTATGATCCGTATCTACAATAAAGTACTATTAATATAGCATTTTTGGGTAAAAAATGAAAAAACTGGGCATATAATCAGGGGGACACGTAATTATTACTCAACAGAAAAAAGGAGAGAGCCGGTTTCAATAGAATCGCCGGTTTTAGGACTTATTCTTGTTATTACTCCGGATTGAGGTGACTTAATCTCGTTTTGCATTTTCATGGCTTCGAGTACCAAAATCGGCTGCCCTTTTTTTACCTTTGAGCCTTCCTCGACAAAAACTTTCAAAACTCGTCCGGGCATGGACGTCCTAATATCCTGTTTCTTGGATTTCCCAACTTTCTCCTCCAATATCCTCAGAGCCGATTTCCTCTCGATCTTGAAAAATTTCCCGTTTACGCCAACAGAATAATGCAGAGAATTCGAATTGATAATGATGTCGTAAATCTTGCCGTCAATACTCAGGAGAATCTCATCTGAGCTTAAAAACTCAACCGAGACTTTATACTTTCTCTTGCCAAGGGAAACCAGAATATAATTCTCTGTCTTTTCCTCCAAGCTCAGTCTGAACTCTTTATCATCAAGCCAAAAAGAAATATCCATCTTAAAGCCTGTTTGCTAGGTTCTGTAATCTCCCTTGGATTTTCCAGTTGCTTTCTTTTCTTTTGAGAATGGAAGTTGCCTCTTTTTTCCTCTCTGTAAAGCTTTTAATACCGGCTGCGATCAATGCGACTATCTTCTCTTCAGCTTCTTCCCCATCTTTCTCTTTCTCAAGATTGGGGATGAAATGAGTATTGTAATCCCCCGCGAAAAACTTTGGATGGAGTAGAACGCGTTTAAAAAATGGGATGGTTGTTTTGATGCCGTATACCTGGTACTCAGACAAAGCTCTGAGCATTCGGTGGATGGCTTCTACTCTTGTGCTTCCCCATGTGATAAGCTTTGACAGAAGAGGATCGTACTCCAAAGGAACCTCAAATCCCTCATAGACTCCATTATCATCCCTGACGCCCAAACCTCCTGCAGGAGTTCGAAGACGGATGATCTTCCCCGGAGAGGGCATGAAATCATTATCGGAGTCTTCCGCATATATCCGGCATTCCAGAGCAAATCCTTTGGGTCTGATATCATCCTGGTGGAAACTTAATGGAAGGCCAGCTGCTATTTCTATCTGGCTCTTGACCAAATCAATCCCCGTTACCATTTCCGTAATCGGATGTTCCACTTGAAGCCTGGTATTCATCTCTAAAAAGTGGAACTTCTTTTCTTTATCCATCACAAATTCCACAGTGCCGGCATTTCTGTAATTCACTGCCTCTGCCACCTTTACCGCTATCTTTCCCATCTCTTTTCGAGTTTCATCATCCAAGAGTGGAGAAGGCGTCTCTTCCAGAACCTTCTGGTACCGTCTTTGAATAGAGCACTCTCTCTCCCCAAGATAAACAAAGTTTCCAGAATTATCAGCCAGTATTTGAATTTCGATATGATGAGGCTCGTCAATATATTTCTCGATATAAACGGAGGGATCATCAAAGCTCGACAGGGCTTCCGATCGGGCTAATCTGTAAGAAGAAAGGAGCTCCTTCTTGTCTCTCACTAACCTCAATCCCTTGCCGCCTCCTCCCGCCGATGCTTTGAGCAGAATGGGCAAACCAACTTTCTCCGCCTGGGCGTTCAAATCTTTTTCATCCTTTATGGACTCAAGAGTGCCGGGGATAACAGGAACTCCCGCATCGGTCATTCTCTTACGGGAGGCGGTTTTATTTCCCATGATTTCCATCGACTCTGAAGAAGGCCCGATAAACACAATCCCCTCTTGTTCACAGCGCTTCGCAAGCTCTGGATTTTCAGCCAAAAATCCATAGCCCGGATGAAGAGCCTCAGCATTGCTCGCTTTTGTAACTTCAATTATTTTATCAACATTGAGATAACTCTGGGAAGGCTTTGTATCACCAATAAAGCAGGCCTCTTCCGCCAACCTGACATGGAGGGCTTTCCGGTCTACTTCTGAATAAACTGCCACAGGGATAACGCCCATTTCCCGGCACGCGCGGATCACTCTGACAGCGATCTCTCCTCTGTTGGCAATCAATATTTTCTTGAACATCTCTGCCTATCTTTTCTTTTCCGCTTTTCTATATTTTTTATCGGGTTTTCGCATTCCGGTCATCTAAATAAAAAAGGTCTGGATTGCCACCTCACTTCGTTCCT
>CAZSPM010000135.1:0-3416 GCA_964608785.1 uncultured Eubacteriales bacterium | reverse complement strand
CGCAATGACTATACATCCGTGTGGATTGCCACCTCACTTCGTTCCTCGCAATGACTATACATCCGTGTGGATTGCCACCTCACTTCGTTCCTCGCAATGACAATCTTTGTATTCATAAAGGAATGTTTCCGTGTTTTTTTGGAGGATTCTTGTCACTTTTGTTCTTCAGCATCTCCAGGGCAGCTATGAGCTTGGATCTTGTATATTTTGGCTCAATGACCTCATCAAGATATCCTTTCTCACAAGCAATGTAAGGATTGGCGAATTTCTCACGGAATTCATTGACTTTTGTCTCCCTCAATTTTTCAGATTCCTTGGCTTCATCCAGCTCTCGTTTATATATGATATTGACAGCACCTTCAGGCCCCATGACTGCAATCTCTGCAGTAGGAAAAGCATAATTTATGTCAGCTCTGATGTGTTTGGAAGCCATAACACAGTAGGCCCCTCCGTAGGCCTTCCGAGTAATCACAGTGATCTTAGGAACAGTAGCCTCGGAAAAAGCATATAGAAGTTTGGCTCCGTGTCGGATTATCCCGCCGTGCTCCTGAGCCACACCTGGCAGAAATCCTGGTACATCCTCAAAAGTGATTAGGGGAATATTGAATGCATCACAGAAACGAACAAAACGTGCCCCCTTATCAGAGGCATTTATATCCAGAGCACCGGCCAAGTGGTCTGGTTGATTGGCCACGATAGCCACAGATTTTCCTCCCAGGCGGCCATAACCGATGACGATGTTTTTGGCATAAAGGGCCTGAACTTCGAAGAAATAATTATCATCCAGTACTTCACTTATTACTTTCCTTATGTCATAAGGCTGATTGGGATCGTCCGGAATGGCAAAATTGAGCCCTTCGCTTATCCTATCTGGAGGATCAGAGGTCTCCTGTTCAGGAGGATCTTCCATGTTGTTATCGGGAATAAAAGAGATAAGCTCGCGAATCAAAGCCGCTGTATGTTCCTCATCCTCAGTTGCAAAATGAGCAACGCCGCTTACGGTGTTGTGCGTTTCTGCTCCTCCTAACTCCTCCATAGTTACTGTCTCATGTGTCACAGCTTTAATCACTTGGGGACCGGTGATGAACATATTGCTCGTTTCTTTCGTCATAATAATAAAATCTGTCATGGCCGGTGAGTAGACCGCACCTCCAGCACAGGGACCTATGATGGCTGAAATCTGGGGGATAACTCCGGAAGCCAAAACATTTCTTAAGAAGATATCAGCGTACCCTCCCAGGCTGGCCACACCTTCCTGAATACGCGCACCACCAGAATCATTGAGCCCGATAATCGGAGAGCCTCCCCTCATGGCCAAGTCCATGATTTTAACAATTTTGGCCGCGTTTGCTCCGCTCAAAGAGCCTCCGAAGACGGTGAAATCCTGGGCGAAGATAAAGACTGTCCGATCATCAATGGTGCCATAGCCGGTAACAACTCCATCCCCATAAATCCTCTTCTTATCCATCCCGAAATCATGGCTTTGATGAACCACAAGCTTATCCATTTCCTGGAAGGAACCATCATCAAGGAGATGATTTATCCTTTCCCTGGCAGTCAGTTTCCCGGCTTTATGCTGACGATCTATTCTCGGTTCACCTCCTCCCAACTCCGCCATCTTTGCCTTTCTTTTCAGGTCTTCTAATTTTTTTTCGATAGTCATTTTTCCTATCCTAAAAGAGCTATCCCCGTTTGACCTTCTCCCAATCTTTTAAAAATTTCTCCAGTCCGATATCTGTCAAAGGGTGTTTGAGCATTTTCTCAAGCACTGCAAAGGGCAAAGTGGCTATATCCGCTCCGGTCAGCGCTGCTTGGACAACATGGAGAGGGTGCCTGATGCTGGCAACGATAATCTCTGTCTCAAAGCCATAATTATCAAATATAACGACTATTTGATCTATTAAATCCATCCCATCTTGAGAAATATCATCGAGCCGACCAATAAAAGGACTGACAAACCTCGTCCCTGCTTTCGCTGCAAGAAGAGCCTGATTTGAAGAAAATATTAAAGTCGTGTTGATCTGAATACCCTCCTGGGATAAGGCCTTCGTTGCTTTAAGCCCCTCCAAACCGATCGGTATTTTGACTACAACATTGTCAGCCAATTTCGCTATACCTCTTGCCTCTTCAATGATATCTTCTGATTTGGTAGAAACGCTTTCCACACTTACAGGTCCGGGGACAATCCTGCAAATTTCTTTGATCAAATCTTCAAATTTTAAATTCTCTTTTGATAGCAGTGTGGGATTTGTCGTGATTCCATCTACTATCCCCCAGCTGGCAGCTTCTTTAATCTGCTCCAGGTTGGCTGTATCCAAGAAAATCTTCATTTATACCTCCCTCCAATCATTTCGAAGCGAGCGAGAAAAATAAAACAGTCTATATGACTTATCCTCACTCATCTCATTTATTCATTTTATCATACCGAATGGGAAAAAAGGTCAACCATTCTTCACAATGACAAGGTGGGCTTGATAAATCAAGCCCCTACATAATTCCCTGCAGCTGGGCTTGATGAATCAGGGCTCTACGATTTTCATAACAGAATTAGAGAGAGTGCCTATTCCTTCTATCTGGACATCCACCCTGTCCCCTGGAGACATGGGGCCTATTCCCGCAGGAGTCCCTGTCGTTATGATATCTCCAGGATTGAGAGTCATGATCGAGGAAATAAATTTTACTAAAAACGGAACAGAAAAAATTAGATTTTTTGTACTGGAAGATTGTTTTAGCTTCCCGTTTAAAAAAGTTTTAAGCCTTAAGCTGGAGGGATCAACATCGGTCGCAATGCAAGGGCCTACAGCGGCAAAGGTATCGAAAGACTTTGCTCGAGTGAATTGTTGATCTTTTTGCTGAAGATCGCGAGCAGTCACATCATTGAAGCAGGTGTAGCCTAGAATATACTCACCAACATTATCATGTTCTCTCAGAAGACGCGCCTTCTTCTTGATTATCAAGGCTAATTCTCCTTCATAATCAACTCTTTTTGACATTTTCGGATAGATAATAATATCATTCGGCCCCACTATCGCTGATGGAGGTTTTAAAAAAATCAAGGGTTCTTCAGGTAAGGGCCTTCCCATCTCAGCCACGTGATCTTTATAATTCGCACCGATCGCCACAATTTTTGTGGGTTTCATAGGCGGCAAGAGAATCACTTCACTGATGGGAATCCCCTTTTTTTTAATCTTAAACTTCCTGAACATTGATCCTTCCACCGGGCATAGAATCTCTTCCTTTAAAACCCCGTGGTATACTCTGTTTTTGTTTTTATATCGAAAAATTCTCATAAAAATTCATCCCTTATAATCTCAGATATAGGATCTGACTTTCGGCTTTCATTCCCAAGAACATCCAGCGCAGTAATAGCATAATAATATCTTATATTCTTTTCAACCAATCTGTCTGTATAAGAG
>CAZSPM010000134.1:0-6087 GCA_964608785.1 uncultured Eubacteriales bacterium | reverse complement strand
CTTCGGGCGAGCCAATCTCACCACATCGGCTTCGTTGCAGCCCATTCGCGGTAGTACACTACAGCTTCATGGGCCACTTCCTCGCCGCTGCAGCAATCCTGACTCGTGAATAATCCAGACATATTATTTGAATCGGAAAAGATTAGAATGAAAAGTCAAATTTTATAGTAGAAGGGGTCAGGTCTTGTTTTTTGCCTCTATTAAAAAACAATAGTGGGGCTTGATTCATCAAGCCCACCAACAGGATGGCATTAAAGGAAATAGGACAGGAATCGAGAGGCAAAAAACAAGACCTGACCCCAATCAAATTAATTTTTCATAGCTCAGGCAATTCAAGATATCTTTTTTCTCAAGCCATGCCCTTCGGGCGATCCCGACCCCAAAACGCATCATTGGAAAGCCGCCAGCATAATGGGTGTCTGTGCCCAAACAGATCTTTATGCCTAATTCTTTGGCTTTCTTCAAATAGAACTCATTCAAATCGAGCCGGTCATAATAGGAATTCAGTTCAAGGACTTTTCCTTTTTTCCGTGCTCCCTGAAGCACTTTTTCCAAATCAACATCATAGCCTTCACGCCTTGAGATGAGCCTGCCGGATGGGTGGGCGATTGCAGTGACAAAAGGATTTTCCATGGCTTGGAGGATTCGTTCTGTGACGTTTCGCTTGAATCCGGTATGAATGGCAGCAATAACTATGTCCAGTTCTTTAAGTAATTCATCCGGGAGATCAAGCTGGCCATCTAGAAGGATATCCAGTTCAATTCCTTTGAGGATTTTAAAGTCTTTAAGTTTTTGATTGAATTGGTCAATCTCCTTGATTTGTTCCAATAGACGCTCGGTTGGCAGGCCGTGGGCGTATCTTGCCGATTGAGAATGATCACAGATGGCAATGTATTCATAACCGAATTCTTTAGCTAATTCTGTTAGCTCTTTTATGCTTAATGCGCCATCGCTGTAATTAGAATGGACATGAAGGTCTCCCTTGATATCGGAATAATCCACTAAGCGAGGAAGCTTATTCTTCAGAGCTGATTCAATTTCTCCTCTGTCCTCCCTTAGTTCAGGGGGAATAGGAGGCAAGCCTAAAGTCTTATACACCTCTTCCTCATCATAGCCCGCGATTTTTTCCTTGCCTTTGAAAACGCCATATTCAGAAATTTTTAATCCCATCTCCCTGGCCATGCTCCGCAGTTTGATGTTGTGGGCTTTGGATCCCGTGAAATATTGAAGAGCTGTTCCGTACTCTGATTCATCCACGATCCTTAAGTCTAATTGCTGTTCGCCTTTTTCAGTAAAGATCATGATTGATCCTTTAGTCTCTCCTGCGGCCAGAACTCGGCTCACTTTAGGGAATTGAGTGAAGTGGCGAATGATAGGGGCTCTCTTTTTTCCTGTAGCCAAGATATCAATATCTCCCACTGTTTCTTTCATACGACGCACAGAGCCAGCCGGAGAGATTTTTTGGATATTGGAATCTTTCTTGAGGTGGTCTATGGCTTCTTCCACGATTGTCATAGCTTCGAAGATGGGGATGCGTTCTTGAGCCTTTTCATAGATTTCAATGCCCTTTTTGATGTTTTCGACTTTTTTATCTCCCATTCCGTATAATTTAGCCAGAGAGCCATCTTCGATGACTTTTTTCAGGTCTTCCAGGTTCTCAACTCTCAATTCTTTACGGGCAAGGTGAATTGTTTTAGCTCCCAAATTCTGAATTTCCAAAAGATCGAGAAGGCTTTCCGGAATTTCAGAAAGAGCCTCTGCATATTTTTTCATTTCTCCTGTCTTGAGATACTCCTCAATTTTTTTTGCAATTCCGCTCCCGATTCCAGGAAGATCCAAAAGCCTTCCTTCTTCGGTGATTTTTTCGATGTCATCGGTTAAATCTTCGAGGATTCGAGTGGCTTTTCGGTAGGCGAGGACCTTAAATCCAGTTTCTCCTTTAATCTCTAAGGCATCGGCAATATGGGCAAATAGCGCTGCTAATTCTTTATTTTTCATTTTGTGATGGCTAATTTCATGATAACACAAAAAGGGGACGTTCCCCAAAGTGACACTCTATTAGCATTTAAAGAAAAGCACTTTCCCACTATTTTAAGCATCTGAAATCTATCAGGTGAGTGAATCGAAAGATAGTATTATATATAGGGTGTCACTTTGGGGAACGTCCCCCAATCAATGTTGAGGGCAGGCCCCATAAAGGTTGACATTTTTTACGTTGCTTTTTATTTTAGTATGAGTCATGCGGATTATTCTTGCCGGATACAATGTTGACAGCGAAGTTATCGATGCACTCAAGCAAAACTCCCCGCCTCGCGAGGATGTTACTCCCGAGACACTCTCGGCTTCTTATGCACGCATCTCTAGGGACTCGCGTCCAGTGCACGAACTGAGAGCTGTTGCCAGGGCAGAAGTCGAGAAGGCCCGTCGCTCGAATCGGAATATCATTTTTAAGATGGGCCATCATTCTGTGGCCGAGCACGCTGTTTTCAATTTTGATGTCGTCGGCGCAAGCCGCCTGGCGATAGAAGAAATAGAAAAATTCCGCCTCTGTTCTTACACAGAAAAATCCCAGCGCTATATTACCCTCGGGGATGATTTTGTTATCCCAGAGGAGATAATAAAAGCAGGGAAAGAAGAGATTTTCATAGGCACAATCAAGGCCCAGAACGCACTCTATCACAAGCTCTACAAAAAGCTTAAACCTTACATTTTTGAAAAACACAGAGACTTGGCAGGAGATTCTAAGAAACATTCGATGCTTGATGGCTGGGCCAAGGAAGATGCGCGGTATGTCGTGAGCCTGGCTACCGAAGGCCAGCTTGGCATGACTGTGAATGCCAGGAATCTTGAGCTTCTTATACGCCGGTTTGCTTCTAAGAGATTAGCCGAACTCAAGGAGTTCAATCACAAAGTCTATGCATTAGCCAAAGAAGTTGCTCCTTCCATCATTCTTTTTACCGAAGCCAACGAATTTGATTCAAAAACCTACGATGAACTTGAGGAAAGGGCCGGTTCGTTCGGGAAGTCGTCGGATAAAAACGAGGCGTTTGTTCGTCTCATTGAATTTACTCCCGAAGCAGATGATAAATTGACAGCTTCCTTATTACATACTGTTTCATCTGGATCCTTTGAGAAGTGTCTGGAGAAAGCTAAGGCTTTAACAGCTAAAGAAAAGAAGGAGTTTTTAAAATTAGCTTTCAAATACATGGAATTTCATGATTTTCCTCTCCGGGAATTTGAATATGTCAGCCTCACTTATAATTTAATCATGTCCGCCACAAGTTTTGCCCAGCTCAAGCGCCACCGCATGGCTACTCTTACGGCCCAAAAATGCAATCCTGATTTAGGAGTAACTGTTCCCCCTTCCATCGAGGAGGTGGGGGCAAGGCAAGAATTTTTAGAGATGATAGATAGAACAAACGATATCTATTCTGATTTAAAGGAAACCTTGGAGTTAGGAGCTGAATATATCTTAACCAATGCCCATCGAAGAAGAGTCTTGCTCAACGTCAACACTAGAGAATTATACCATATCTCAAGGCTCAGAGAGGATGCCACTGCCCAGTGGGATATTCGGAACATAGCTGGGGAGATGTCGAGGCTGGCGAGAGAGGTTATGCCGCTGACCTGCATGCTTATCGGTGGAAAAGACGCTTATCCCGATGTTTATAAAAGTATTTTCGGTAGAACACCCAAGTTCTTCCCTCCATAAATAGCGAGAAAAGCAAAACTCTCGACTACATCATTAGGGGCAAGACATAGGTTCGCGATTATGTATCAAAATTCTGTGTTGCTTCTATAGCCTAAATTCCAGGCTGATGTCGAATCCGCCATAGGCAAATGTCTTATCTACAACTCTCCCTACCCGGGCAATTTCTTTCGTGTAGAAAAATAATTCAAAATCAAATTGGTCAGGCCCGACATAAAGAGATTGTCCGTGGCCGACGCTTCTTCGCCAAATTGTTTCTCCAAAAATTCTGAGATTGAGACCAATTCTTCCATTGATTCGGTATTTTAATCCTGCTCCTATTTTAATCTTTTCACGCCACTTTTTAATACCCAGCCTCCATCTTTGCAGAATTAACTTTTCATCTGCACTTAAAATATAGATTCCACCACCAACAGAAGCATAAGGATATATTTTTTGTTTCGGGGAACGTCTCCAGGTAAAAAGCGCAGACATCATGAGTGAAGAAAGGCTCCATGTTTCCGAGTAGGGTTTTTCGATGTGATTTATTTCGTATATATATTCTCCTTCTCTTACAGCTTTGCCATACCATTCCAGGTGAGAAAAATAGCTGCCCTTTTGGTGGCTAAACTCAACCTGTAATCCCCATCTTGGAGTAAAGAAATACTGAATATTAGCGCTCAAAGAATGTTTCAATTTGCCTTTTTCTTTAAAATATATCAGCTGTGGATAGTCATATTCATATTCTTTCAGGGTTCCCTGTAGTGTTAGAGAATAGCCACCACCAAATCCGATAATGATTTCTCTTTTTTTGGCAGCAAAAGAGAGACAGGAAAGAGATATTAAAAGATATGCAGCTAGGGGCAGTTTAAGTTTCATCGCTATTATAACAGCAAGAAATGTGCCATTAAAAGTAAGGGATTTTTTTGAAATTGAATTGTCTTTTTTGCTCTCGATTGATGACAGTTGTATATGTTTTTGAAGCGGCACAACCTTGGCTGTGAGAATCTATGGTGCCACACTCTCAATCAGTGGGCAAAATTCTATAGAATTTCCTCTTGCCTATCTTCAAGATACATTCTTTCTTTTTTCTTAAATCTATTCTGTGGGCGATGTCATGGATTCTCTGCTCGTCGAGATAAACTCCTCCCTGCCGCATTATTCTTTTGGCTTCTCCTCGTGAGGGAAGGATGTTTTGCTGGACGAGGAGATCGACAAGAAGGATATCTCGAGATTCCACTTTTATCTCTTCAATTTCAGAGGGAATTTCTCTATTTTTGAATATTCTATCAAATTCTTTGGCCGCTCTTTGCGCCTCTTCTATTCCCCAAAAATCCGAGACAATAGATTGAGCCAGGCGCGATTTTAAGTCTCTGGGATTGAGTTTTTCTTCTTTGATTTCTCTTCTCCATTTTTCAATCTGGGATAGGGATTCATCGGTGAGAAGCTCGTAGTAACGGAACATCAAGGGGTCTGATACGGACATGATTTTTCCGAATATCTCACCAGGAGGTTCTGTGATCCCCACATAGTTGTTCAGGGTTTTGCTCATTTTTTCAACACCGTCCAGGCCCTCAAGGAGAGGAACAGTCATAATAACCTGTGGTTCCTGATCAAATTCTCTTTGTATATCACGGCCGACCAGGAGGTTGAATTTCTGGTCTGTTCCGCCTAGCTCTACATCTGCTTCAAGGGCAACAGAATCATATGCTTGCATGAGAGGATAGAGGATCTCATGGGCAGAGATGGGAAGGCCTTCTTTCAGACGGTTTGAAAAGTCATCTCTCTCCAGGATCCTGGCAACCGTATATTTAGCCATAAGGTTAATAATGTCGAAGCTGGTTAATTTCTCAAGCCATCGAGAGTTGAAATCAATGATGGTTTTTTCTTGGTCGAGAATCTTGAATATCTGTATTTTATACGTTTCAGCGTTTTCCAGGATTTCCTCTCGAGTCATCGGGGGACGAGTTGTCGACCTTCCTGAAGGGTCCCCAATAAGGCCTGTGAAGTCGCCAATGAGAAAAATGACATCATGGCCTAAATTCTGAAAGTGTTTCATTTTTCGCAGAAGGACTGTGTGTCCCAAATGAATATCTGGAGCAGTCGGATCAAATCCTGCTTTGACTCTCAATGGATTTGCTTCCTTGAGAGATCGAGCCAACTTGGCTTTCAACTCTTCTTCTTGGATTATATCGACACATCCTTTTTTTAGGTATTCTAGCTGTTCTTCAACTGATTTCATCATCTTTTCATTTTTTATGAATAGTTCAGGCTAATCATCTCTTATGTAAACTCTTCTATCTCTCACTTCCAGTTTTCCTTCAAAGAAAAGACTGACCGCTTCAGGATAGATTTTATGTTCTTCCTTTAGGATCCTGGCGCTTCGAGTCTCTCCATGT
>CAZSPM010000133.1:0-6090 GCA_964608785.1 uncultured Eubacteriales bacterium | reverse complement strand
AATCTTTCCCTGATATATAAACCGGGTTTCTACATATGCAGGCTTGATGAATCAAGCTCCAACAGAAAAAAATCAAGGCTTTTCCTCTTGAGGTTTTTCAGGCGGCTTCTCAGGAGGCTTTTCAGTAGGAATAAGTCCCACTTTTTCTCGAATCTTACGGTCAAGCTCTGCGGCCAACTCTTCATTCTCTTTTAAGAGTTTTTTCACATTCTCTCTGCCCTGTCCCAGTCTTTCCTCTTTGTAAGAATACCAGGTTCCCGCTTTCTCGAGAAGGCCCATGTCCAACCCACAGTCGATCAGATCGCCCTCCTTAGAGATTCCTTCACCATATATAATATCAAACTGCACCTCTCTAAAAGGAGGGGCCATTTTGTTTTTCACGATCTTCACTTTTACTCTATTTCCGATGACTTTATCTCCCTCTTTTAATGTAGCAAGGCGTCTAATATCGATTCTCATCGAGGAGTAAAATTTCAGAGCTCTCCCACCTGTTGTCGTCTCCGGGCTCCCCAAGAAAAAACCTATTTTTTCTCTAATCTGGTTGACGAATATAAAACACGTCTTGGAGCGGCTTACGATTGCAGTAAGCTTCCTTAATGCCTGAGACATAAGCCGCGCTTGAAGTCCCATATGGGCATCTCCCATCTCTCCTTCAAGCTCCGCTTTAGGGACCAAAGCAGCAACAGAATCTACCGCTATCACATCCACAGCACCGCTTCGCACCAAAACCTCGGCGATCTCTAAAGCCTGTTCCCCATAATCTGGTTGAGAGATAAGCAAGTCATCCACATCCACTCCGACACTGGCTGCATAACTGGCATCCAAAGCATGTTCCGCATCAATAAAGGCAGCCTGGCCGCCCTGCTTTTGAGCTTCAGCAATGACATGAAGAACCAGAGTTGTCTTTCCCGTTGCTTCGGGTCCAAACACCTCCACAACTCTTCCTCTCGGAAATCCCCCTATGCCTAAACTCACATCAAAAGCAATAGACCCTGTAGGGATAGAAGCTACTTTTACCGCAGCACTTTTCTGCCCGAGCTTCATTACAGAACCTTTGCCAAACTGCTTTTCTATCTGAGAAACCGCAGCATCAATTGCCCTATCTCTTGAACCTTGCTTTTGTTCGGTTTCATTGCTCATTTCACCCTCCCTTACCCAATGGGTATGATTCGATTATTAAGATTTCTCTTTTTTCCTTTCTCCTAAGTCGATCTCCAATCTTTGCTATCTAAATATTATGCACCTATTCCTAGCTTTTAATCCGGAGTTTTATCCGCTATAGTCATAAAATCCTTTACCTGTTTTTCGTCCTAAATAGCCTGCATCCACCATTTTTCTGAGCAACGGACAAGGTCTGTATTTTGAATCCCTAAAGCCCTCATAGAGGACTTCCATGATATTCAAGCAGACATCCAATCCGACGAGATCAGCAAGGGCTAAGGGGCCCATAGGATGGTTCATTCCAAGCTTCATCACGGTATCAATAGCCTCTGCCGTTCCCACACGCTCCATAAGGACATAGACAGCTTCGTTGATCATGGGGATCAAGATCCGATTCGAGATAAAACCAGGAAAATCATTGGCTTCTACGGGAGTCTTTCCCATCTTCTCAGTTAAACTCTTAACCTGCTCGAACGTATCCGCAGAAGTGGCAATTCCTTTTATCAATTCCACCAATTCCATCAAAGGGACAGGATTCATAAAATGCATCCCCATGAATTTGTGAGGACGCTCTGTTAAGGCAGCGAGTCGCGTTACGGAAATGGAGGATGTATTGGTCGCAAGAATGACTTCAGGCGCAAGGAGTTTATCGAGCTCCTGGAGAACATTCCTTTTCACCTCAATATCTTCGAATACCGCTTCCAAAGCAAAGTCAATATCTTTGAGATCTGACAGAGCTGTTGTGGTTTTTACCCGGCTCAGAATCGCCTCTTTGTCTTCCTCTATTTTTCCTTTTTCCGAAAGCTTGCTCAAGCTCTTATCCATTATCTTCAAAGAACGCTGGAGTAAATCATCACCCATATCATTCAGAATGACTTCAAATCCTGAAGTCGCAGCTACCTGGGCAATTCCTGTTCCCATAGTTCCTGCGCCTATTATGCCTATTTTCTGAATATCCATCATTCCTCCCCGCTCATACCATTTCAATCGCCATGGTCACTGCGTCTCCGCCCCCTAAACAGAGAGCGGCAATGCCCTTTTTGAGGCCTCTGTGCTGCAGCGCATAGATCAATGTGGTTAAAATCCTTGCTCCTGTGGCTCCAATCGGATGACCCAATGCCACAGCCCCTCCATGAACATTGACCTTTTCTCTATCAAGACCCAGCTCTTTAATCAGCACAACTAACTGAGAGGAAAAAGCCTCGTTTATCTCGAATAGATCCACGTCTTCGATCTTCCAGCCCACATTGCCCAGCAATTTCTCGATGGCTCCTTTGGGAGCGTACATGACCATGGCCGGTTCTACTCCGTGGGTTGTGGAACCCAAAATCTTGGCCATGGGTTGAAGTTTCTTCTCCTTTACTGCATCTGCGGAAGCAACAACCACAGTAGAGGCTCCATCATTTAAACTAGACGCATTCCCAGCCGTAACTGTCCCATCTTTTTTAAAGGCAGGTCGCAACTTTGCTAATTTCTCTATTGTGGCATCTTTCCTGGGACCTTCATCCATGTCAAAAATTATTGGATCACCTTTTCTTTGGGGAATTTCTACAGGAACAATCTCATCCTTGAAATAGCCCTTTTCAATGGCATGGAGAGCTTTCTGGTGGCTGCTTACTGCATATTCGTCCTGTTCCTCACGGGAAGCACCAAACTTCTCAGCAATGACTTCTCCTGTCATTCCCATGTGCTGGTCATCGAAAGCACACCAAAGCCCATCAAGGATCATGGAGTCCTTCATCTTCATATCTCCAAATTTCACACCTTCTCTCACTCCCCACAACAGATGTGGCGCCTGGCTCATGCTCTCCATCCCGCCTGCAACGATAATTTCCTTTTCCTCAAGCCAGATTGCCTGAGCAGCCAAAGCCACCGCTTTCAGAGCAGACCCGCAAACCTTGTTAATAGCAAAACAACTCACTGTAGGGGGAATTCCTCCCTTCATAGCTGCCTGCTTGGCAGGTGCCTGACCAATCCCTGCTGAAACAACATTTCCCATGATCACTTCATCAACATCTCCTCCTGAAATCCCAGCTCTCTTGACAGCCGCCTGGACGGCAAGGCCTCCGAGGTCCGAAGCTTTGAAGCCTTTAAGACTTCCTAAAAAACTTCCGATGGCTGTGCGAACAGCACTGATAATGAACACATCTCTTAATTCACACATGTATTAAGCCTTTCGACTAATATTGAAATGAAGCCACTCCATTTTTATCACAATTGAAATACAGTGTAAACCATTCCAAAAAGAAAAAAGCGGACAGTCCCCTTTTTTCTTATTTAACCTGGATTATTCAGGTTAAGAAAGACCGACTATCTCTCCTTCACCTGTAATATCTATTATCTCAGCTGCTGGAGTCTTGGGAAGGCCAGGCATAGTCATAATATCCCCGCAATATATCACAACAAAGCCTGCTCCGGAGCTAAGGGAAACATCGGTAATGATAAGGGCAAAATCTCGAGGTCTTCCCAATGCTTCATCATCATCTGAAAGAGAATATTGTGTTTTTGCAATACAAACAGGGAGTGCTCCAAATCCTTCCTTCTCAATCCTTCTTATTTTCCTTCTCGTCTTCCCTTCCATTGCGACTGAAGATGCACCGTAAATCTTCTTAGCAACCACTTCGATTTTATCCAGAAGAGATATGTCTAAGGGGTAGAGAAATTGGAACCGATTATTCTCTTCTTCAATGGCCTTTAAAACCTCCTGTGCGAGATCCTTACCTCCCTCCCCACCTTTACCATAAACTTCGCTCTTGGCCACTCTAACTTTTTCACGGTCGCATAAATTAAAAAGCTTATCTGCTTCTGCCTCAGTATCTGTCGGAAACATGTTGAGAGCCACTACAAAAGGAACACCAAAAACTCTAAGGTTTTCGATATGTTTTTGAAGATTCTCAAATCCCTGCCCCACAGCCTCTTCATTTTCCTCATTGATTTTACTCAGTTCCACTCCTCCGTGAAGTTTCAAAGCTCTGAGGCTTGCCACCAAAACACAGGCATCAGGTGGAGGGATATGACCTGTCCTCACGACAATGTTGAAGAACTTCTCTGCTCCAAGATCCGAGCCAAACCCTGTTTCAGTCACAACAAAATCCGCGTGCGCGAGAGCCATTCGCGTAGCGATAACAGAATTTGTGCCATGGGCAATATTGGCAAAGGGCCCTCCATGAATCAAAGCCGCAGTCCCTTCCAACGTCTGAACAAGGTTGGGTTTGATCGCATCTTTAAGCAGGGCCGCCATCGCCCCCTCGGCCTTAAGTTCCCTTACAAAGACAAGCTTTTTATCTGGAGAGTACCCAATCATTATATTTCCAAGCTTCTCTTTTAAATCCTTCAAATCTTCTGACAGGCACAGAATGGCCATTACCTCAGAGGCAGCGGTAATATCAAAACCTGTCTCTCTTGCTATTCCCCGAAGAGGACCTCCTATACCGACTACGACTTCCCGCAAAACCCGATCATCCATATCCATGACCCTCTTCCAGGAGACTCTTCGACAATCAATAGTACCACAAACTCCTTCAAAATGGAGGCTGTTATCCACAATTGCTGCCAAGAGGTTATGCGCTGCTGTTACTGCATGAATATCTCCTGTAAAATGAAGGTTTATTTCCTCCCTGGGAGCGACCTGGGCATATCCTCCTCCTGTCGCCCCTCCCTTCATTCCGAATACAGGTCCTAACGAGGGTTCTCTCAATGCTACTGCTGCTTTCTTTCCTAAGCGATTTAGTGCATCGGCAAGGCCTATAGAAGTTGTGGTTTTCCCTTCTCCCGCGGGTGTGGGGCTCATGGCAGTGACCATTATGAGCTTACCTTTCATATCTTCTTTTTTATGGGCGCTGCTTGTGGAGATTTTGGCCTTGTACATTCCGCATTTCTCCAAGTCTTTCGATTCAATCCCCAGTTTTTCAGCAATCTCTTCTATTGGCTTTATCTTAACCTTTTTGGCTATTTCTAAATCGTCAAGCATTAGAACCTCCTTTCTCCGATTTTATTCCTGTTCTCTCAAAATCTCTCCTTTTGAAATCCTGAAACATTATATCATATTCTTCTATGAGCCCTTCATCAGCGAAACTGAAATAACAGTTGTTCCCGATGATGATGTGATCTAGGACTTTCAGCTGCATGACATTGGCCGCAAAAACTAGCTCTTTTGTGATCTCTCTATCACTGACTGAAGGTTCGGGGTCGCCAGACGGATGGTTATGCACAAAAATCAAAGATGAAGAGTCACATCTGAGGGCTTCCTTCATTATCTCCCTGGGATATACAGCGCTCGAATCTACCGTTCCTTCAAAAACAGTTTTTTCCTCAAGTATCTTATTTTTTGAATCCAAGAAAAGAACCTTAAATTTCTCTTTTTTTATATCTCTGAGCGCATGATACAGATAATCGAAAACTTCCTCTGAGGAATGACAATAAGGCCTGCTCATCATTCTTTCCTTAAGGAAACGACGGGAGACCTCCTGGATGAGCCTGAGGCCAATAATATTACGAGGTCCGATCCCTTTTATTCCCCGGAGTTCATCTACTGGAGCCTCCAGTACTCCTCTCAATGACTGGAATTTTTTCAGGGCTTCTTTTGCCAGTTGTTTGCAGTCCCTGCGTGGAGTTCCGAGAGTCAACAGAAGCTCTATGATTTCATAATCCATAAACCCCTTGATTCCCCCTTTTAAGAATTTTTCCCTGAGTCTCTGTCTATGCCCAAGCCTCCTCGCAAGGCTTTGATTTTTTTCTCTCCTGGAATGATCCATTTCCTTCGATCCGTGAATTATCCACGCTGGCCAATAATAGGACGAAGGAACGCTCATAAAAATCGCAACAGTGTTCCACTTAAGAGCTATTATTAGGGGAGAGATTTCTCAAGTGTTAAATAACCTGGATTATTCACAAGTCGAGCTTGCCGCAGACTTCGTTGCGAGGAGCGAA
>CAZSPM010000132.1:0-6092 GCA_964608785.1 uncultured Eubacteriales bacterium | reverse complement strand
CAAAGCGCTTGCAAGGGTATTTCTTGGCCGTCGTTTTCGCCACGGGTTTGGGCTTTCCGCAAACCAGTCTTGGCCAGACGAGCGGCCTCGTCGGAATGCTGACCTCGCAACTGGGCGTTTCCCAACAGCAGGCCAGCGGTGGCGCGGGCTCGCTTCTCGATTTCGCCAAAGGCCAGATGACCTGTTTCAGAAAAATGGAAGAAATCAAATGGTTTCCAGCCGACAACATTTCTTCCATCGGAAAATATATCAATAACAACCTTAAATAAAAAAATGGAAAAAGCTATCCTCGTTCACCTCGCCACAAACAAAAAAGAAAAGCAGGAAGCAGAGGAATCTATGGAGGAGTTGAAGGGATTAGCGCGAGCAGCCGGAGCTCAAGTCGTTCAAGAATTATTTCAGTCTCGAAACAAGATCAGCCCGAAATATTACATCGGAGAGGGAAAGGTCTTTGAGCTTGTGAACCTCATAGAAGAGCTTCAGGCTAATCTTATCATCTTTGACCATAATCTAAGCCCTATCCAACAGAGAAGCTTAGAAGAAGAGATTCATGATAAGGTTTTAGATAGGACTCAGCTCATCCTTGATATATTCGCTCAACGAGCCAGAAGCACAGAAGGGAAACTTCAAGTTGAGCTGGCTCAGCTGAACTATCTTCTTCCTCGTCTGTTGGGAAAGGGAGTAGCGCTCTCCCGGCTGGGAGCAGGCATCGGTACCCGTGGCCCGGGTGAAAAAAAGCTGGAAGAAGACAGACGAAGAATCCTGGACAGAATCTCCAAGATAAAGAAAGATATTTTGAATATCCAAAAAAGACGAGCCATCCAAAGAAAAAGCAGAAAAAAAAGACCCGTTCCTGTTGTCTCGCTTGTGGGATACACGAACGCCGGAAAATCCACCTTGTTCAACTGCCTTTCAGAGGAGAGCACATATACCTCACCAAAGCTTTTTGCGACTCTCGATCCCATCCTTCGCCGAGTCAATTTCTCTGATGGCCTTTACTTCTTCTTGAGTGACACGGTCGGATTTATCAAAAAGCTGCCTGTGGAACTCATAACTTCCTTTAAAGCAACCCTGGAAGAAGTCAAAGAAGCCGACTGTATCTGTCATATCATTGACATTACCTACCCCAACTATGAAAGTCAAATAGAAGCTGTTGAGACAATCCTTTCTGACCTGGGCGTTTCGAATTCTCCAATCATAAAAATTTTTAATAAGATTGACCTTCTTCCTAACAAGGATGATTTCCTGGAGAAAAACACGAGCTCCAACGGTGAGGCTGTCTACATCTCAGCAAAAACAGGAGAAGGAATACAAAGCCTCAAAGAAAATCTGAAATCTGTGCTCTTTCGAAACCTGAAATTATTCTATTTGCAGATCCCAAGAGCAAAAAAAGAGATGATCGATTCTTTCTCTAAATGGTCTGTGGTCTTAAAGAGAAGAGAAAACGGAGATTTTTTCGAACTGAAAATAATAGCTGACCCAGAATCAATGATAAATTATTTGCCTTATATAAAAAGAGGAGAAAAAAATTGGTGAAAAAGACATTCTACATCCTTATACTCATACTCATCACCCTGTTTTGGGCATGCGCCACCTACCAACCTCCTCCGCCCTCCCTCTATATAGGGGATCTTCCTCAGGCTGCCGTGGCAGAGCTATCGCTCGAGGAGAGAATTATAACTGAGGACGCTTGGAGCAACTTGAAACAGGGAAAGGGAAATAAAGCCCGAAAAATTATTTCCAGATTAGAGCCGAGTAGCTCTTTTCACTATGTCGGTCTCGGCTACGCTTTCCTTCTCCTCAACGAATTCCAAGTATCAGAAGAGAATTTCAAAAAAGCCCTGGAAGATTATCCGGATATGACATTAATACATCTAGGATTGGCTCAGGTCTACCAGGAAACAGGAGATGAAAACCTGGCCTTCGCTGAATACAGAGAGGTTCTTAAAAGAGAACCTGATCAACCCTGGGCGAAGCAAGAATACGAAATCCTTAAAACGAGAAAAACTGAGGAGGCGTTGAATGAGGCAAAAGCTTCTCGGGCCGAAGGTGATACAGAACGAAGTAAAGAAGCATACAACAAGGCTCTCTACTATTCCCCAAAATCTACAGAAGCCCATCATGCCCTAGCAGAGATTTACATAAAAGAAAACAAACTCCAGAATGCTCTCATACATTTAAGAACAGCCAGCTCAAACGAGCCGGATAATAAAGAAATAATAAAAACATATGGCGAAGCCCTTTTCCAAGCAGAACAATACACAAAAAGCCTAGAAACATTTGAGAAGTTATTGCGTTTAGAGCCTCAAGATGAAGATGTAAAGGAAAAAATCGAAAGCTTAAAAAACAGGCTGGGAATTTTCGAACTGCCCAGCCAGTACGATGCCATAGTCTCACGAGAGGCGGTCTCTAGAGAGGAAATAGCAGCCCTTTTAGGGGTTAGGTTCAAAGAAATACTGGGCGAACCTTCCTCTAAGCCCCCAATAATAATAGATATAGCTACTTCATGGGCCTCAAAATTCATCCTTCAAATAACATCTCTTAATATTATGGAGGTCTATCCGAACCATACTTTTCTACCCAAAAAAGTAATTACCAGGGCGGAAATGGCTAAAACGCTCCTTCAACTCATTGATTATTTAAATAAGAAGGGCTACAGATTTATTCAACAAATTCCTCCAGAGAAAATCCAAGTATCAGATGTCTCTCCAGATTATTATTATTATCGACCGATTATCCAAATGATTTCCTATGATATTATGGACCTTAGTCCAGAAAGATCATTTAATCCAGACCTGCCCGTTTCAGGGACAGAATCCATTAAGCTGTTGAATATCATCCTTACTTTGATAAAATAAATCACTCCTTTGATTACAATGAAATGAAAAGATCCATTAAGGTGGATAATTCAAGAGTTAGCGATGAGAAAAATCTTTTCCTAACCCTGCCCAATATTCTTAGCATCTCTCGAATTTTCCTTATTCCCGTCTTTCTGATGATGATCATCCAAAGGAAAGCTTTTGGAGCGCTGGCTGTTTTTATCTTGGCTGGATTGACAGACCTCCTTGACGGCCTCACAGCCCGTCTATGGCATCTGAAAACAAAAATCGGCGCACTTCTCGATCCTCTAGCAGATAAATTACTCGCCACCTCTTCCTTTATCGTCCTCTCCCTTCCATCTTTAAATCTATTAAATGCCATCCCTATCTGGCTCACAATCTCTGTTATCAGCCGCGATTTACTCATAAGCGGAGGAGTTTTCGCTACCTTCAAGCTAAGGGGTCAAAAACGTTTCGATCCGACTATCTTTGGCAAGGCCAGTACTGTATGTCAGTTCTCAGTTATTTTTTTTGTTCTTTTCTTCAACTACACACAAAAATCTCCGCCATATCTTTCTTGGCTTTACCTTGCGACTCTGTTCTTTACTCTGGTCTCAGGAATACACTACGTCGCAATTGGCTTCAAAATGATTTTCCCCAAAGAGCAAAACTAATTTCTATGTTAAGTTAAGTTTTTGTCGATAAAACCTTTCCTAATTGTTCTCCAGATTATTTTCAAATCCAGAGCAAGAGACCAATTTTGAATATAATAAAAATCATACTCGAGCCTCTTATCTATGGGAGTATCCTGCCTTAATCCGTGGATTTGAGCCCATCCAGTAATCCCAGATTTAACCTTATGTCGGAGCATGTATTTGGGGATTTTCTCCTTAAAATCTTCCACAAAATGCGGCCTCTCCGGACGAGGGCCGATCAGGCTCATCTCTCCCTTTAAGACATTAATGAGCTGAGGCATCTCATCTATGCTGAACTTTCTTAGGAACCGCCCTATCTTTGTGACCCGGGGATCATTGGGTTTACACATAACTGGGCCTGTTTCCCTCTCCGCATCACTGACCATCGTCCTAAACTTATACAGAATAAACTTTCGTCCATCCAGGCCAACTCTTTCCTGCTTGTAAAACACTGGTCCCTTCGAGCCCAATTTGATTAAGATTCCCACAATGAATGTTATAGGGGAGAGCAAAACGAGGAGAAACACAGATGCCGCAATATCCATAACTCTTTTGACAATTCTCATTATCCCTAGTAATGGTGGTTCGTCTATACTGATAACCGGAAAACCTTCTAAATCTTGGATACTCGCTTTTAAGGTAGAAAGCTGAAAAAGGTCTGGGATCAACCTCACATTCACTACGTATTTATCGACCACTTTAAAGATTTCTAAAATTTTGGGATAACTGTTTAAATCCAAGGCGATAAAGACATCACTGATATTGTCGTTATCAAGAATTGGGCCTAAATCCTCAACAGATCCAAGTACTTTTATGCCCCCATCAATATTGACTTCTTCTCCCTGTTTTTTCTCATCATCCAAAAATCCCCTCACGACAAAACCTAAATCTTCATATTGAGAAAGCTTCTGGCCAACGGCCTGTCCCATTTCTCCGGCTCCAATAATGAGTACATTCTGTAGGCTCAACCCCTTAGCATAGCGTCTCCTCATAAAGAAATATATCTGATTTCGGAGGAAAAAAATCATGAAAATTACAACCACACAATAAACGGCAAGAAATCCATGGGACAGCTTAAAATCCATCCGGAATAAAGGAGCTTCCCCCTGGCTATAAGAATAGAGATAGCTCAAGACAGCCTGAACAACCAAGAAAGTGAGAGCCACATTCAATATCGTGAAAAAAAAGTCATCAATTTTTGTCCTTCTCAGCTTTACCTTATAAAATCCTTGGATATAAAAAATGACGATGTGAGTGATAAAGAACAAGGGAAAAACTGCAATATATGATGTTAGAGAAGGGATACCTCGCTCTGGATTCACAGGAATGATGTATGCATAAAAGCGGATAAGGTACGAACAAAAGAAAGAATAGAGAATGCCCAAGCTATCGCTCAAGAAAAAAAGCGCAACAAGACGTGTTCGATGTCTTTTAATCACTGCTTGTCCTCGTGTTCAGACCATTTTTCATGAAAATACGCTTCAGTTTTTTTCTTGAAGATATCCCGAGAAAACTTCATGGCATTGGCCCGAAGCTTAGTTTTATTAAATTCTAAGACTCTGAATTTGTCAAGCGCCTCGAGGAAGCTTTTGACATTCAATTCATGAAAAAAAAGGCCAGTTTCTCCGGGGATAACTGTCTCTTTGGCTCCTCCCTTCCCATAGGCAACCACTGGAATACCACAGGCTTGAGATTCCAACGAAGTAATTCCAAAATCTTCTTCTCCTGGCATTATGAGAGCTATGGCTCTTTGAAAAACTCGGAGAAGGTCCTCAGCCTTTAGAGAGCCTAAGAACTCAATATTGGCTTTAGCTCTCTTTTTGAGCTTTTTATAATCCGGACCCTGACCGACGATCTTCAAGGGGAATTCTGTGCGATTGAAAACCTCGATCGCTAAATCAATACGCTTATAGGGGACAAGAGCAGAAACGATTAAATAATAATCTGCCTCTTGATTTGCGGGATGAAAAAAACGAGTATCTACGGGTGGATGAATGACGTTTGCCTGACGTCTGTAATATTTTTCAATCCTCCTGGCAACATTTCCTGAGTTGGCAATGAAATGATCGACTCTATTGGAGGTTGATTCATCCCACAATCTCAGGTAATGGATGAAAGGAGGTATGAGAATACGGGGAAATAGAGATAATTTATCAGGTGAGAAATACGAAAAATACTGGTTCCAAGCATAGCGGACAGGAGAATGAACATAACAAATATGCAGTGAATCTGGATTCGGAATTATACCTTTAGCCACACAGTGAGAAGTAGAGATAACGAGTTCATAGTTCTGCAGATCAAAAAGTTCGGCAGCCAGAGGATAAAGGGGAAGGTAGGAGCGATATCTTTTCCTCAGGAAAGGGAGTCGTTGAAGGAAGCTCGTCCGGATTTCTCTTTTTTCTATCGCCTCAACCTGGCTTCTTGGAAAATGGAAAAGAGTATAGATCGGGGCTTCAGGGAAGATCTCAGCGAAAACCTCAAGGACCTTTTCCCCACCACGCTGGCCGGTCAACCAGTCATGAACAAGCGCAACTCTTGCATTTTCCATTGGGGATGATTATAAAAGCGGGCTCAATAA
>CAZSPM010000131.1:0-6110 GCA_964608785.1 uncultured Eubacteriales bacterium | reverse complement strand
CTGAAATTTCCTGTAACATCTGTAGAGTACTCTTACCTCTCTTTATCAAGTGTAGCTTGATAAATGAGGGTCGGTGAAGTGGGTTTGATTCTTATTGGAGACTCAGGTAAATCAAATATAGGCGAAAAACAAGATACTCTTTATGCTTTTTTAGTAACCCCGGTTTTTCATTAAATTCACGGATGAGATTGTCCCATTCCATGTAGGAATGATATTTTTCTTTCCATTAATCCTCATCGTTCCATTGGGGATCCAGCTCTTCAACATTTCTTCTTTCTGATTCTGCATCGATTGGAATATAATATAAGGTCATGAAAAGAGTAAACATCATTGTAGTGGGATTTGGAAGGGTAGGGAAGGCGTTTCTCCAGATTATCTATGAAAAGACAGAGTTTTGTCAGGAGCGTTATGGGCTGGACCTAAAATTACATTCCATATGTGAAATAGACGGAGCTCTTTTTTCGCCTGATTCTCTAGATGTAGGTCACATTTTAGAAAAGTTTTCTTCTCTATCTTTTCTGCGGGAAAATCCTTGTTGGAAAATAGGCCTTCATCTTCAAGATCTCCTGAAGTCCATCGAGCCTGGAGTACTGGTGGAATGCACTCCCTCTAATATCAAAAGTGGAGAACCCGGCCTCAGCCATCTCCGGCAGGCTCTGGATTGTGGGTGGCATATTGTGTCGGCTAACAAGGGGCCTTTAATTGTTGATTTTCGAGGTTTAAGAGAGAAAGCGAAAGAGCAGGGGGTGGCTTTAAAGATCAGTGGTGCAACGGCTGCGGCCCTACCCACACTGGATGTGGCTCTCTACTCTCTGGCCGGGGCTGAGATTCATCGGATTGAGGGGATTCTCAATGGCACAACGAATTATATCCTGACGAGGATGAGAGAAGGCATGGATTACAATCAGGCTCTGGAGGAAGCTCAGTCAAAAGGGATCGCAGAACCTGATCCTTCCCTCGATGTTGAGGGTTGGGACACAGCCTCTAAGATTCTTCTCATATCCAATGCTGTTCAGGACGCAGATTTTACTCTGGATGATATGCAGGTCGAAGGAATAACTGCGATTCCCTCTCAGATTCTCAATCAAGGACGAGAAGAGGGCAAAGCTCTAAAGCTATTGGGA
Source organism: uncultured Eubacteriales bacterium (assembly GCA_964608785.1). Lineage (GTDB taxonomy): Bacteria > Acidobacteriota > Aminicenantia > Aminicenantales > Aminicenantaceae. The sequence goes on along the minus strand of CAZSPM010000131.1, from coordinate 4,986 downwards.
GAGTTCTCTAGGGAAGAAGATTTTAAACTTGAAGTATCTCCAAAACTCATAGATCGTTCCCATCCTCTTTTTGCCGTGGATGGATCAAACAAGGGCATTACCTTTACGACTGATACAATGCATTCTGTGACTGTGACAGGAGGGAAGTCAGACCCGAGAGGAGCAGGAGCCGCGTTGCTGAAAGATATCATTAACATATACCGTCTATAGGGGTCAGGTCTACACTTTTAACTTTTTTCTCATTCTCGTTAAGCAAGTGGCCTGTCATCTAGTCGAATCTACCAATAGTAAAGATTTAAGCATCTTTGAGGGGAAAAAGTTAAAAGTGTAGACCTGACCCCAATTGATGACCCCAATTGACCACAGGCTTTTTTTTTGATAACTTAAAAAATCCGCCTTTGAATAATCTGTCTTTGAAGCGCTGCGGAGAGGTGTCCGAGTGGCTTAAGGAGCACGCTTGGAAAGCGTGTGTGCGGTTAGATGCTGTACCGTGGGTTCGAATCCCACCCTCTCCGCCATGAAGATATTTAATTTTGAGCGTTAATCAAACGCTTCAGATACAAGGAGAAGCTATGGATACAAGAGATTTTGTGGTTCTTGATGATCTGTACAGCGCCCACAATTACCGTCCTTTGGATGTTGTGATCAACAAGGCCAAAGGAATATGGGTTTGGGATGTTGAAGGCAAGAAATATCTCGATTTCTTGAGTGCCTATTCAGCAGTCAATCAGGGTCATTGTCATCCTCGAATTGTCAAGGTTCTAGAGAATCAGGGCAAAAAACTGACTCTTACATCGCGAGCATTCCGGAATGACCAGTTGCCTCTTTTTGCCAAGGAGCTTTGTGAATTCGCAGGTTATGAGATGGTGCTTCTCATGAATTCTGGAGCTGAAGCAGTGGAGACTGCGATAAAGACAGCACGAAAATGGGCCTACCAGAAGAAAGGCATTCCTCAGGATAGAGCAGAAATTATTGCTTGTACAAACAATTATCATGGCCGCACTATCACCATGATAAGTCTTTCAACAGAACCAATATACAGGAAAGATTTTGGCCCATTTACTCCAGGCTTCGTGATCGTTCCTTACGGAGACCTCAATGCTTTAGAAGCAGCTGTGAATCCGAATACGGCTGCTTTCTTGGTCGAACCTATTCAGGCAGAGGCAGGCATTTTAATCCCTCCTGAAGGCTACCTCAAAGATGTCAAAGAGCTCTGCGAAGAACATCGTGTTTTGTTTATAGCGGATGAAATCCAAACAGGTCTGGGCCGTACAGGCAAGTTCTTTAGTTGTGAACATGAAGGCGTAAAGCCGGATGTCGCTGTTATCGGGAAATCTTTAGGCGGAGGTGTTTATCCTATCTCTGCCGTGCTCTCTCAGAGGGACGTGTTAGGTTTGTTCAAACCAAGAGAACATGGGTCAACCTTTGGAGCCAATCCTCTAGCTTGTGCAGTAGCACGTGAAGCTCTTCGTGTCATCCAAGATGAGAAATTGATCGAAAACTCAGTTGAACAGGGGGAGTATTTTTTAGAGAAGCTTAAGACAATTAAAAGCAGGTATATTAGAGAAGTCAGAGGAAAAGGATTGCTGATCGGAATAGAGTTAAATCCAGAAGCAGGCGGAGCAAGACGTTTTTGTGAGGAGCTAAAGAAAGAAGGGCTCCTGTGCAAAGAGACCCATGAGAATGTCATCCGCTTTGCACCTCCCTTGATCATCAAACAGAAAGACCTCAATTGGGCCTTCAAGCGTGTCAAAGAAGTCTTTAAAAGAGCCGAATAATAATATTGAGGTATGACCTTGAAAACTTTCTGTCATTCCTGCACCTGCTTTCGCAGGCACAAGCTCCACAGGAATCCAGACCTATCTGGATAAGAGTCTTTTATATATCTGGTTTCCCGCTTCTGCGGGAACAAGCCTGGATTCCCGCTTAGCTTGTACCTGCGAAAGCAGGTAGCGGGAATGACATCTTTTCAATCCCGCTGGAACCCAAAGAAAAACTCAAGTTTTCAAGGTCTGACCCTGTTGAATCCGTCTCCCTTTCCTATTGTTGAAAAAAAACGGCGAGTCCTTTATTATTGAAATATATCTAGATAAAGAGGTATGAGGATGAAAAAATACTTATTCATCATTTTTTTCGGACTTGTTTTTACAGCAAGCTGTGTAGTCTACATTCCCTATTCTGAAGAAGACGTTCCGCCCCCAGTCGAGGAAGAATATTATGAAGATTACGGAGGCCCATTGGATGTTTCTTACTTTTATAACCAACTTGATCCCTACGGAATTTGGGTTTATCACTCTTCCTATGGTTATGTATGGATTCCTGAAGACGTGAGTTACCGATGGCGGCCTTATTCCTATGGACGATGGGTGTGGTCAGATTATGGTTGGACATGGATTTCCAATTATAGATGGGGATGGATTCCCTTCCACTACGGTCGTTGGGGCTGGGATCGAGGACTGGGCTGGTTCTGGGTACCTGATACGCTCTGGGGTCCTGCTTGGGTTACCTGGCGCAGAGGAGATATGTACATAGGATGGGCGCCTCTTCCACCGGAAGCGGTTTTTGTGATGGGAGTTGGTGTTGAGCCTCCTCCTTTTGCCTTGCCCTCTACTTATTGGATTTTTATAGAATGGCGTTATTTCATGGATCCTTATCTCCGTCGATACGTGTTACCTTATGAGCGGAACTTTACTATTATTAACTACACTGTTATCCGAACGAATATTTATGTCCGTGATGAAAAAGTCATAAACGGAGGGATCGACCTCGACTATGTTCAAAGATATGGCAGGAGAAGAATTTCAAAGTACCAGCTAAAGGATGCCAGAAGCCCTGGAGTTTCAAAGATAAAAATCAACGAACGGGAAGTGTATCGCCCTGCCATAAAAAAGAGTCAAATCGCAAAGCCCAAAACTGTTTTAAATAAGACCGAAGCTCAAGCCAGGATATCCAAAAGGAAGATTAAAAGGCTTGAAGAAGAGACATCTCCCTCAGCTGGCAAGTTACGTCTGAAGGATGTTCAGAAACAAGAGATAAAGGTCCTGGAACAGAGTCAGCAGAAGGAAGAAAATGCACTCAAACGAAGAATGGTGAGAGAAAAGGAAGCGGCAAAGAGTTCTTCGGAGAAAGAGAAGATTGAAAAGGAATACAAAGAAAAAATAGTTAAGCTTAAGAAAAGTCATACAGAGGAAAAGTCCAAAATCAAAAAAAGGCACGAAGAGGAAAAAAAGAAGGTAGAGAAAAAAAAGATCAAGAAAAAGAAATGAACGTCTTAAAGGGATTTTAATAGGATTCTTGAAGACTTCTAGAGGTGCTGCATAAGTACCACCATTTTTAGGTTTAGGTTAAAATAAGTATAAGATTTTTAACTTACAATCAAACTCAGCATGGCAGGGGAAACGAAAAGAAAATTCACCAAAGAAATCTTCTTTCTCATTATTCTTTTATCAGTAATGAGCGCTGTGTATGCAAATGAAATTGTATTGCTTCCTGAAATTTTTAAGCCGCATTTAATTGTTGTTGACAGCGACCAGATTTATATTGCTGAAGAGACAATGATTTATATTTACGCATTAAAAGATTTCAATTTGAAAAAGAAGTTCGGGAAAGAAGGGCAAGGACCTTCGGAATTCAGTGGGAGCATAGAAAGTATTGAAGTTCAACCTGATTATATTCTGGTAAATAGCTTAAGAAAGGTTTCCTTCTTTACAAAGGATGGAAATTTTATGGATGAGAAAAAACCCCGTTCTGCACTCAGCGGTTCGATGTTCAAGACTATAGGGAAACAATTTGTCGGATACAGCATTGAACGGGAAAATAGAACTTACTATGTTGTCTATTCAATTTTTGATTCAAATTTAAAAAAAGCAAAGGAGCTTTACAGGATGAAGTGGATCGTCCAGCCAGGCAGGAAGAGAAAAATCTTCGAGACTTTTTGGTACAGCACCTACGATAATAAAATATTTATTGCGAGAGAAGGGTTTATAATAGATGTGTTTGATGCAAAGGGGGAAAGGTTATTTTCTATCAATCGAAAGTATAAAAACCTTAAATTCACAGATTCAGATAAAAAGAGAATCGTGGACCAATGGAAATCCGACTCGAGGACAAAACCATACTGGCAAAGGCTGCTAGAACGAACAGAATTTCCAAATTACTTTCCTGCAATTAAAACCTGTTTTGTGGCCGATAAAAAACTATATGTCCAGACATATAAAGAAAAAGGTGAGAAGACTGAATTTTTTATTTTTAATATTAAGGGAAATGGAGGGTCAGGGAAAAAAACTCTGATTCCTATTATTAGAAAAAATCCACTTGAATATTATCCTTATACGATAAAAAACGGAAAGCTTTATCAGTTGGTTTATGACTTAGATAAGTATGCATGGGAACTTCACATAACAGAAATTAAGTAAGAATGGTACATTTATCTACACTGAATATTTTTTGATGACTTTTTCAGGAATGATTTCTGGTTTTCCTGTTTTAGCGTTTATGAGGACATAAACGCCCCATCCTTCTGTAGCAATTTCTTCTGTCCCTTTTTTCAAGATTTGAAACGAGACTTTGACGCTTTTCTTTCCAATTTCTTTCACCCAGGTTCTGACGATAACAGTTTCCCCTAAGGAAATTGGCTTGTTGAATTCAAGGTTAACAGCTTTTGTTGTCCATGAGTAGCCCATCTTGAAGAATTCTTCCATGGACATCTTGTAACATCTTTTCATCTGGTCATAACGGGCGAATAAGATGTAATCAAGGTATACGGACTGGTGGACATGCCTGTTCATGTCGATTTCATTCGGTCGGACAGAGATTTCTGTATCAAATTTTGTCATCATCTTTTACCTCTTTATACGGTAATGTATAAATTAAGCCTCTTCCACCATCACCACCTGATGATGTGTTGGTCAGGTTATCCAGTTCCCCAATCCAATATTTTTCTCTATCTCTCCAATTACTCTCATTAGACAGTTCAATAATTTTAAA
>CAZSPM010000130.1:0-6117 GCA_964608785.1 uncultured Eubacteriales bacterium | reverse complement strand
TGCCAAACGGCCGCCAAATTAACATCATCGTAGCCCTGAGGCAGTGAGAAAGGGAGATAGTGTAGTGAAGGAACAGATTATTGCTGATAGCTCATGCACAGATAGGGGGGAATTATCTCTGGGTCGAAATATTTTATGCGCATTCATGCCTTGGAGAGGCTATAACTTTGAGGATGCCATCATTGTGAGTGAGAAATTAATTAAAGAGGATATATTTACTTCCATTCATATTGTCGAACAGACCATCGAGGCCCGAGATACAAAATTAGGACCAGAAGAAATCACTAGAGATATCCCTAACGTTGCGGAAAATCTTCTTCGTAATTTAGATGAAAACGGAATAGTGAGGATCGGGGCTCAGGTGAAATCAGGAGATATTTTAGTTGGCAAAGTGGCGCCAAAAGGAGAAACCCAATTATCCCCCGAGGAAAAGCTTCTCAAAGCCATTTTTGGTGAGAAAGCTTTGGATGTCAAAGACGCTTCTCTGTATTGTTCCCCAGGAATAGAGGGAACAGTCATCGATGTCAAGATTTTCTCCAGACGAGGAATAGATAAGAGCCCCCGGGCTAAAGCAATCGAGAAAGATGAAATAACCAAGATGAAGAGAAACTTGGACGATGAAATAAGCATACTTGATGGAGAGATATGGAGGAAGATAAGAGGACTTCTTACGGGAGAAACCGTCCAGAAGGAACAGAAGCTTTCTGGCCAAACCCTGGAGAAAGGGACAAAATTAAATGAGAAGATCCTCGATAAGTTGAAACCTGAGGACACTTTGAAATTGAAACTCAGGGAGAATGCGAAACGAGACGAAAAGATAAGAGATATTGAAAGGAAGGTAAGACGACAGATAGAGGCGCTCAAATCCATTTTCAAAGAAAAAGTGGATAATCTCAAAAAAGGGGATGAGTTAGCACCCGGCGTGATCCAAGCCATTAAAGTGTATATTGCTATGAAGAGAAAGCTTTCAGTCGGAGATAAGGTCTCAGGTCGACACGGTAATAAAGGAATCATCGCAAAAATTGTTCCTGAAGAAGATATGCCCCGTATACCCGATGGAACGCCTGTTGAGATTGTTCTCAATCCCCTCGGAGTGCCGTCCAGGATGAATGTCGGTCAGATTTTAGAAACCCATTTGGGTTGGGCAGCAAGGAAACTCGACCTCTGGATATCTACGCCGGTATTTGATGGGATTTCTGAGAAGGAGATTAAAGGCCTCCTGGAGAAGGCAGAACTGCCTTTATCGGGGAAGGTTCCCCTTTATGATGGCATTACCGGAGAGTTATTGGATATGGAAGTAACAGTGGGCTATATCTACATAATGAAACTTTACCATCTTGTTGATGATAAAATTCATGCTCGGTCCACTGGACCATATTCTCTTATAACTCAACAACCACTGGGGGGGAAAGCTCAATTCGGGGGACAGCGATTTGGAGAAATGGAAGTTTGGGCTTTGGAAGCCTATGGAGCGGCTTATACGCTCCAGGAACTTTTGACAGCAAAATCTGATGATGTTGAAGGAAGAGCAAGAATCTATGAAGCTATAGTCAAAGGTGACCTTGATTTTTCTCCTGGACTTCCTGAGTCAGTGAACGTTCTTATTCGTGAGCTTCAGAGTCTTTGCTTGAATGTTGAATTAGAAAAAGAGGAAAAAGAAGAGGTTTTGCCATGGGGGATTGATGTTCCTCAAATCCTAAAAGGAGATGAATAATGGAAGCAAGGCATTCATTAGGAGGAAAAGCTAAGATTGATTTTGATAGGGTTAGAATAAGTATTGCCTCTCCGGAAAAGATAAAATCCTGGTCTTGGGGAGAGGTAACAAAACCTGAAACCATCAATTACCGGACATTTAAGCCTGAGAAAGATGGCCTATTTTGTGCGAAGATATTCGGCCCTATAAATGATTACGAATGCCTTTGTGGAAAATACAAGAGGATGAAATACAGAGGTATAATCTGCGAGAGATGCGGAGTCGAAGTGACTAAGGCTAAAGTTCGCCGAGAACGTATGGGGCATATTCAGTTGGCATCTCCAGTAGCGCACATCTGGTTTTTCAAGAGCACACCCAGTCGTATAGGTCTTGTTTTAGATCTTTCCATCAAAGAATTGGAAAAAGTCCTTTATTTTGAATCTTATATCGTCATTGAGCCGAGGGATATTCCTCTGCAGGTAAAACAGCTTCTTACAGAGGAGGAGTACAAAGAGGCCCAGGAGAAGTATGGGGATAAGTTCGATGCTTCTATAGGTGCTGAAGCTATCAAAACACTCCTTGATAGCATAGACATCAACAAGGAGGCTGATCGTTTAAGAAAATTAATGAAAAAGGAGACTTCTCAGCAGAGGAGACTTCGCCATGCCAAAAGATTAAGAGTTTTCAAGGCCCTCAAGAAATCCGGTAACCGCCCCGATTGGATGATTCTTACAATTATACCGGTTATCCCACCTGATTTAAGGCCGCTCGTTCGGCTGGATGGAGGACGATTTGCCACCTCTGATCTGAATGATCTTTATCGGAGGGTTATAAATCGGAACAACCGATTGAAAAAATTAATTGAACTCAAGGCTCCAGAACTTATTATCCGCAATGAAAAGAGAATGCTTCAGGAGGCTGTTGATGCGCTTTTTGATAATGGAAAAAGAGGGAGAGTACATCTGGGAGCCAACCGAAGGCCCCTGAAATCTTTAAGCGAAGCCTTAAGAGGAAAACAGGGCAGATTTCGCCAGAATCTCCTTGGCAAGCGAGTGGACTATTCGGGGAGGTCTGTTATTGTTGTCGGGCCAGAGCTTGAATTGAATCGATGCGGGTTGCCGAAGAAGATGGCCTTAGAATTATTTAAGCCTTTCATTTTCCATAAGTTAGAAAAGGAAGGCTTAGTGCCGAGTGTGAAGGTTGCCAGGGAATGGCATGAGCAAGAAAGACCTGAGGTTTGGGACTACCTGGAAGAGGTTGTCAAAGAGCATCCTATCCTATTAAATCGTGCTCCTACTCTGCATCGCTTAGGAATTCAGGCATTTGAACCTATCTTGGTTGAAGGAAAAGCAATCCAGATTCACCCTTTGGTTTGTGCGGCATTCAATGCTGATTTTGATGGAGATCAGATGGCAGTTCACATTCCTCTTTCTGCGGAGGCTCAGGTTGAAGCTCAGACCTTGATGCTCTCTACACAAAATATCCTCTCCCCAGCGCATGGCCGACCTCTTGCCATCCCAAGCCAGGATATGGTTTTGGGTTGTTATTACCTCACTATAGAAAAGAAGGGAAAAAAGGGAGAAGGGCGAATTTTCGGAGCTGCCGATGAAGTCTTATTAGCTCTAGAAAATAAAGAAATAAGCCTTCATTCACAGGTGAAGCTGAAATTCAGCGGCCCTTTCATGAATTTATCCACCTATTATGACGACCAAGCAGTGTTGAGCTGCCCTATAATCGAGCTTTGCGGCGAACTCATAGAGACAACTCCTGGACGAATCATTTTCAACAATACTCTGCCTGAGGGAGTTCCCTTTATTAATGGAATTCTCAGGAAAAAAGGTATCGAGAATTTAGTTTACTACAGCTACTTAAGAGTAGGTTTTGAACCCACCATTAAATTGCTGGATAAAATGAAGGAACTGGGGTTCAATTATGCAACCCAAGCAGGATTTTCTCTGGGAATAGATGATTTCCTTATTCCTAAAGAAAAGTCCAAGTTAGTGGATAAAGCACAGATAGAAGTACAGAAGATTGAAAGGTTATATCGAGAAGGGACGATCTCAGCTGGAGAACGCTTTAACCGCGTGGTCGAAATATGGGGAGCGGTTACGGATAAAGTTTCCTCTGCGATGATCGATCGCATGCGAAAAGAAAGCTTCGAAGAAAAGGAATTGAATCCTTTATTCGTTATGGCTGATTCAGGGTCAAGAGGAAACAAGCAACAGATACGCCAGCTAGCTGGGATGAGGGGCCTGATGAGCAAACCTTCGGGTGAGATTATCGAGACTCCGATTGTTTCCAACCTGAGGGAGGGGCTGAACGTTCTGCAGTATTTTATTTCCACTCACGGAGCGCGTAAGGGCCTGGCGGATACTGCCTTAAAAACCGCGAACTCTGGTTACTTAACTCGTAAGCTTGTCGACGTTGCTCAGGAGGTCATCGTTGATGAACATGATTGCGGAACTCTAAAGGGAGAAAACATCACGGCCATTGTCGAGAATGGAGAACTTATCGAGCCTTTTGAAGATAGAATCATTGGTAGAACGGCTATAGAGAAGGTTTTACATCCCGATACAAATGAGACTCTCGTGGATGTGAATGAGGAAATTACCGAGGAGGTAGTCCAAGAGTTTCAGAATTTGGGTATTGAGAGGGTCAAAATCCGCTCCATTTTAACCTGTGAATCAAAGAGAGGCGTTTGCCAGCTTTGTTATAGTCGCAATATGTCGAGCGGGGCTCTAGTCGAACTCGGAGAAGCCGTAGGAATAATTGCGGCTCAGTCCATCGGAGAGCCGGGTACCCAGTTAACAATGAGAACATTCCATGTGGGTGGAATTGCGATGAGAGGGGCTGAAAGGTCCAAACTCGAGGCAAAAAATGATGGGATTATCAAATTCAGCAACCTTACGTCTATTATTAATAAAGAGGAATCATTAATCGTTGTCAACCGAAACGCAAATATTGCCGTCCTTGACCACCGTGGACGAGAGGTTGAACATTATCAAGTCCCATACGGGGCAAAAATATTGGCGAAGGATGGAGAAGAGGTGAAAGCGAGGCAAGAATTTGCCGAATGGGATCCCTTCAACGTGTTTATCCTTTCTGAGGAGGCAGGGGCCGTTCGGTTTCGTGATGTTGTTCTTGGCATTTCCATGGAAGAAGTTCAGGATGAGTTTACTGGTTTAATTAGTGAAGTTATTATCGACCCGAAGGATGAAAAATTACAGCCTATGATAGAGATAGTGAGCCCAAGGAAAAAAGATGAGAAAGGACGGCCCGTTGTACTCAGAAAGTATTTTCTCCCTTCTGGTTCCCATCTGGAAATTAAGGACCACGATAAGGTTTATGCAGGAGATGTTTTAGCAAAGATACCTAGAGAGGTGGCCAGAACTAAGGATATCACTGGCGGTTTACCTCGAGCAGAAGAGCTTTTTGAGGCCCGAAGACCTAAACTGCCCGCCGTTATTTCAGAGATTGATGGAAGCGTTAGATATGGAGGCCTGGTAAGGGGTCACAGGAAGTTGACTGTTTTTAACGAGCTAGCTGCTGAGAAAGAATATTTTATACCCAAAGGTGCCCATTTGAGCGTGGGCGAGGGAGAAAAAGTGAAAGCAGGAACGCCTCTGATGGATGGACCTGTAAATCCCCATGATATTTTAAAAGTGCTTGGCGAGAAGGAGCTGGCAGAATATCTATTGATGGAAATCCAGGCGGTCTACAGGCTTCAAGGGGTCTCAATCAACGACAAGCATATAGAGATCATCATCCGCCAGATGTTGCGATGGGTAAAAGTGGAGGAGGTGGGAGACACTGAGTTTCTGGTGGATGAGCAGGTCGATAAATTTGTTTTTCAGGAAGAAAATAGAAAGGTCATTGAGAAGGGAGGAACACCTGCAAAAGCTAGACCTCTCCTCCTGGGTATTACTAAGAGTGCTTTAAGCACGGAAAGTTTCATATCCGCCGCTTCTTTCCAAGAGACAACACGGGTCTTAACAGAGGCCAGTCTTTATGGAAAAATAGACCACTTAAGGCGACTCAAAGAAAACATTATTATGGGAAGACTGATTCCCGCTGGAACCGGATACAGATATTATAATATAGTTGAGTTAAAGGAAGAAAAAGAAGAAGAAACAGAGAAGGATATAGACATTCAGCATCAAAGTTAGAAATTGCTCTAACTGCTTTAAAATTGTTGACATAGCAGGCTGATTTTGCTATTATCCACACATTCATTCCGATAAAAATTTTCTTCGGAATGGATAAAAAATGTTTAGAAAGGAGCAGGTTCGTTGCCTACTGTCAACCAGCTTGTTAGAAAAGGCAGAATTGCCAAAAAATACAAAGGTAAATCTCCGGCTTTGGAAAGCTGCCCGCAGAAAAGAGGAGTATGTTTGCAGGTGAAGACCCAGACACCGAAAAAGCCT